>NZ_JACGAS010000009.1:0-67664 GCF_020138135.1 Campylobacter sp. RM12647
TTAGCTAAATACCCATAAATTAATTCAGCAAACATTACTACAAAAGTTACTATAAAGCTTAATAATAATGCTTTTTTATTCTTAGTAAAATCATAAGAATGAGTATGAGAATGATTGTGGTCTTCGTGGGAGTGATTATGGTGTTCTTGTGAGTGATTATGGTGTGAGTGATTACAAGAATGATTGTTTGAATGTTGTTTTATTGGTTTATGAATTAAGTCTTGATAGGTGCAAGTCATTGTTGTTCCTTTAAATTTAGTTTTAGGATAACTTTAATCCTTTTTAATTTTTGTGATTATAATTCATATTTAAGTAAATGTAAATTACTTACGAATTTGTAAGTATAAAGGAGTTTTTATGCAAATAAATATGAATAATGTAACCTGTCCTTTGCAAGTAGCTGCAAATATGATAAATGGAAAATGGAAAAGCATAATCATTTTTCAATTAAGTTTAGGTAATTCTTCTTTATCAAAATTACAAAAAGATATAATTGGAATTAGTCAAAAAATGCTTCTTGAACACCTAAATCAATTAAGAGAAAATGGCTTAGTAGATAAAATAACTTATGATGGCTATCCACTAAAAGTAGAATATTTTTTAACAAATCGTGGAAAGCAAATGTTAAAAGCTATTATTATTTTTCAAGAAATAGGCATTGAAGTTTTAAAAGAAAAGAAATTATTTAATGCTTTAAATGAAAAAAGCTTATCATACATACGAAAAAGTAAGTAATTTACAATTATTTTTAAAAAAGATAATATCTATCCTTTAATTTAAATTAAGGAGATTTTATGAATACAAAAGTTCAATTAATTAGAAGTGCTTGTGTAAAAATCACTATAAATAATGTGTGTTTTTTAATAGACCCTATGTTAGCACCAAAAGGCACTTATGAAGGTTTTGCAAATACTTATAATTCACATTTAAAAAATCCTTTAGTGGATTTGCCATTTAGTTTTGAAGAAATTATAAATGATGTAAATGCTGTAATAATTACTCATAATCACTTAGACCATATAGATGAATATACCTATAAAAAATTAGATAAAAATATTAAAGTTTTCGTTCAAGATAATCAAGATTATAATTATTTTAAAGATTTAGGATTTAAAAATCTTGAGATTTTAAGCGATACTTTAGAATTTCAAGGAGTAAAACTAACAAAAACTAAAGCAAAACACGGAAGCGAAGAAATATATAAAAACGAAGAATTAGCAAGGCTTTTAGGTGATACTATGGGAGTTATTTTTAGTGCAAAAGATTGTAAAAGTGTTTATTTAATAGGAGATAGTGTTTTAACAAAAGATGTTGAAAATACTTTAAAACAAAATTATGATATTGTTATTGTAAATGCTGGAAATGCTATGGTTTTAGGATTTGATGATAGTATTATTATGAATGAAAACGATATTAAAAATATTGCTAAAATATCAACTAGTAAAATAATAGCCGTTCATTTAGAAGCTATTAATCATTGTATTTTAACTAGAAAAGCTTTAAAAGAATTTGTAAATAAGAATAATTTAAACGATAGAGTTTTAATCCCAGATGATGGGGAAAGCTACATTTTTTAAAGGAGATAAAATGAAAAAATATGAGATTTTTAATGTAAATTGCAATCATTGTGTAAATAAGATAAAAAATGCTTTAGAAGAAGATTTCGGAACAATTAATTTTAGTGATGATTTAAAATATATTTTTATAAATGCGAATAAAGAAGAATTTGAAGATGAGCTTTTAGAATTAGGATTTAGATTAGGTAAATTAGTATGAAAAATGTAAGGCTTTTTATTAACAGAATGCATTGTGTAAATTGTGCTAATTCAATCAAACAAGAAGCCTTAAAATTAGGCGTAATAGATGCAAGGGTTGATTTTATCAATAAATTTGGAGAATTTAGTGTAAATGATGATTTTGATAGTGAAAAGCTAATTTTTACTATCAAAAAACTAGGCTTTGAAGTAAGCTTAGAAAAAATAAATGCAAAAAAAACTTACGAAGGCATTAGGCTAATTTTTTTAGCGATTTTTAGTGTTTTAACTTTTATTGATTTTAGCTTTTTATTCTCTTGTGTTTTTGCAAGTTTGGCTATTTTACTTTCGCTTGATTTTTATAAAAGAGTAATATTTCATAAAAGCTATGGAATGGATTTACTTGTAGTGCTTGGAATTAGCATTAATTATTTTTATTCATTTTTTAGTATTCATCATCATTTCTTTTTTGAAAGCACTTTTGTCTGCTTTGTGATTAGGCTTGGAAAATTTATTGAAAATAAAGCAAAAGCTAAAGCAAATTCTTTAATCACACCAAGCAAAATCCCTACAATAACCCTAGCAAACAATAAAATAATAAAAGCAAATCAAATAAATAAAGATGATGAGCTACTTATTAAAAACGGCGAAGAAATCTTAGTAGATGGAATATGTCTAAATGAAGCCTTAATTGATGAGAGCGTTATTAGCGGAGAAAGCTTTAGTCTAAGCAAAAAAATAGGAGAATTAGTCTATGCAGGTAGCATTAATAAGGGCGAATTATTAAAGATAAAAGCAACTAGCACTTATTATGAAAGCTCACTTGAAAAGCTTAAAGATGAAGCAATGAAAGCTAATAATAAGGATTTAAAAGCCTTTAAATTAGTTGATAAGATTAGCAAATATTTTGTATTAATAATTTGTATAATTGCTAGTATTACAGGACTTACTTGGTATTTTATAGATTCTTCTAAAGTGTTTTTTTATGTTAGTAGTGTGTTGTTAATCTCGTGTCCATGTGCCTTAGGACTTGCAATTCCTATGGTAATAGTAATTTGTATTAATTTATGCTTTAAAGAAGGAATAATTTTAAAAAATCCAGAGCTAATTAACTCAATAAAAGATATAGAATGCTTTGTTTTTGATAAAACAGGCACACTTACAAATTCCGTGCAAAAAATATCACACGATTTAAGCGAAGCTGATTTTAGGCTAATTGCAAGTATTGAAAATACTCAAAATCACCCAATAGCTAAGAGTATTACGAATAATTTTACTGATTTTTTAGATTTAAATGGAACTTGTGCTTTAAAGGATAATTCTTTAATTTATACTGATGAGAATTTAAAAGTAGAAATAAAACCTTGCGAAAATGAGTTTTTATGCTATAAAAATGATTTATATTTAGGCAAAATTACTTTAGAAAACGAAATTAATGAAAATGCAAAAGAATTAATTAGCTTTTTAAAATCACTCAATAAAAGAATAATAATAATTAGCGGAGATAGTAAAGAAAGAGTAGAAAATCTAGCAAACAAACTAGAAATTAGCGAATATTATTTTAGAGTTACACCTGAAAATAAAGCTGCAATAATAAAGAATTTAAACGCAAAAAGCGTATTTATTGGGGACGGGGCTAATGATATTAAGGCATTAAGAACGGCTAATTTTGGTATATCATTTAGCAACGCAAATGCAATTGCTAAAAATAAAGCCGATGCGATATTGCTAAAAAATGATTTGATTAAAATCATAAAACTTTTTGAGATTTTTGATAAAGCTTATAGTAAGATTAAGCAAAATTTATTCATATCCTTTTTTTATAATTTCATAGGAATTGCTCTAGCTTGTGGGATTTTTAGCGAGATTAATTTGCATTTAAATCCTGCACTTTGTGCTATGCTTATGAGTATTTCATCGCTTGTTGTGGTGTTTAATTCTTTGCTTTTGTTTAGAAAAAATAATTTATCTAGTTAGTAGTAACTAGATAAATACTAAATACTAAAATTTTTAAAATTCTGCCTTAAGGCTTCCGAGCTTAAAAACGCAACGCTTTGAGCTAGATTAAGCGACCTGCCATAGCTTTTCATAGGTATTAAAAAGGTATTTTCATTACTTAAAATCTCTTTAATTTCAGGCTGCGGCAAACCAAAACTCTCGCTTCCAAACACTATGAAATCTCCTTCATTAAAACTAGCGTTAAAATAAGGATTTTTTGATTTTGTGCTAGCGAATTTCATTTTAGCAATATCATTATTAGCTAAAAAATCCTTTGCATTATCCCAAAAAATCGGCTCAAGTTTATCCCAATAATCAAGACCTGCGTGCATAATCTTTTTACTTGAAAAGTCCAAAAAATGAGGTCCAACAAGATGTAATTTAAAACCTAAGTTATAGCACATTCTACCTATTGTCCCTACATTTCCTGCAATTCTTGGCTCAACTAAAACTATATTAAACATTTTTCATATACTCCTTAATGGCTTTTTCTTCGCATATTAGTGCTTCTTCTTTTGAGCTAATATTTTCATATACGACTTTTATTTTGTCATTATAAATTCCTAATTCTTTAGCTCGTTTTACAATATCCTTATTTAGTCCAAGCCACTCTCTAAGCGGCATTTTAATAGCAATTTTACATAAATTATAGTCATTTAAATCATTAAAATTTGGCTCTTTTGTTAAAAAGAAAAGCATTTTTTTATAAGGCATAAATTGATAATATATATTAAAATAATCAATAAAATAAAAAAACATTAAAGCAAATCTTTTTTCCTTACAAACTAAATTCTTATTATCTTTAATCTTTTTTAAAATAGCAAAAAATTCATATTTGCTAACACTAAAACCAAAACATTTTTCAAATAAATTTAGTTTATATAAATAATAAAGCCCAATTTCAGGGTATTTTGCTTCAAATAATTTTATTAATTCATTATAAATTCTATCCTTGCTAAGGTTTGAAATATCAATTTTTTTTAGATACCTTAAATCCTTTTTCTTAGTCTTTAGCTTAAATCTTGCGATAAATTGAATAAATCTTAAAAGCCTTAGCGAATCTTCTTTGAATGTAGAATAATTCACTATTCTAATTAGCTTTTTTTTACAATCTTGAATGCCTTTATGTAAGTCTATTATTTCTTGTGTAAAAATATTAATCATTATTGTATTCATACGAAAATCTCTTCTAAGCGAGCCTTTGTATATGCTTTTTTCAACTTTTACACGAAAATCCGTATGTAAATCGCCTGTTTTTTTCTCTGTTCTTGCAAGTGCTAAATCATAATTTGCTTTTTTATATACAAAAAAGCTTTTGCCTACACCTAAAGCGTTTAATTCTTTAGCAATCTGCTCCATTTTACTAGGACTTACATCATAAATCTCTATATCATAATCATTTGTATTATTACTTAGATAAATATCTCTAACACAACCACCCACAAAATAAGCTCTTTTTGTGTATTTTGATAAAATTAATTGTATTGTTAAAAAAGTCTCATCATCCCAAGGAAGCATTAATTTTTTAAACGCTCTTCAATACTTGCTAGTAAAAATTCAATAAAAGATATTGTTATTTCTAATCTTTTTTGTAAATCTTCTTCATTTTGCTTGGTGTTTAAAGCTTCAAAAAGAACTAAAATTCTTTCTTTAATTTTCAATAAATATTGCTTTTCATAAGTTGATAGCATAGCTGTGCTAGTAGTTTCTTTAGCTCTTTGAATATCTTCAATCTTAGCTATTATCTCTTCTTCGCTACTGATTTCATTTACTGCTTTTACTTCATTTATTTGCTCTTCTTCAGTTTTTTCATATTCTTTTTTAATCTCTTCTGCTGCTACTTGAGATAATCTATCAATCATTTGTGATAATTCTTCATTATTCATATATTTATTAGCCACCTTTTAAACTCATTATATTCTTGTTCGCTTTTAGCATTCATAAAAAAATCATACATTAATAAATTAAGCTCAAGTTTATGCACCTTAGCACCACTTAATCTATAAATACCTTCTTTAGCTGCTTGATTGTTTTTATCACGCTTTAAAATATTTTTATATATTTCAAGGGCTTCTTCTCTTAGCCCTTGTTCTTCATAAATCTTTGCTGCGGTTATTGTTTGCATTAGCAATACTTCGCTACTAATTCGCCCATTTCTTGGGTATTTAATTTAATTTTTGCATTAGCTAAATCAGCACATCCATAGCCTTCGCTTATTACTCTTTTTACTGCGTTTTCTATTTTTGATGCTGATACTTCATCGTTTAATGCAAATCTTAGCATCATAGCAGCACTCAAAATTGTAGCAATTGGATTTGCTATGCCTTGACCAGCAATATCAGGAGCACTTCCGTGAATTGGTTCATAAAGTCCAACTTTTCCACCTATACTAGCACTTGCAAGTAATCCGATTGAGCCAACTACCATACTAGCTTCATCACTTAAAATATCTCCAAATAAATTCTCTGTTAAAATCACATCAAATTGCTTTGGATTTTTAATAAGTTGCATAGCAGCATTATCTACATACATATAGCTTAATTCAACTTCAGGATAATTTACAGCCAACTCATCGCAAACTTCTCTCCATAAAGCCGAAGTTTCAAGCACATTAGCCTTATCTACCATACATAATTTTTTGCGGCGTTTCATTGCACTTTCAAAACCAATTTTTGCAATTCTAATTATCTCATCACGAGTATAAACCATTGTATTATAAGCTCTATCTTCTAATTTTTCTCTAGGTTGTCCAAAATAAATTCCACCCGTTAATTCTCTTACTACAAGTAAATCAACGCCTTTTACAACACTAGCTTTAATAGTGCTAAGCTCTTCAAGTCCATCATATACAAAAGCAGGACGAAGATTTGCAAATACTCCTAAAGCTTTTCTAAGCGCTAATAATCCACTCTCAGGTCTTAAATGGCGTTCTAGCTTATCCCATTTTTCTCCACCAATTGCACCAAATAAAACTGCATTAGAATTTAATGCTACATCAATAGTTTCTTGTGGTAAAGGAACTCCAACAGCATCAATCGCAGCCCCACCCATTAAGCATTCAGTATATTCTAAATCAGGGCGAACTACTTTTAAAACTCTTATAGCTTCATTGATTATTTCAGGGCCTATTCCATCGCCTTTAATTACACAAATTTTATTCATTTTGCAACCTTACTAGCGTATTCAATCAAACCACCCGCATTTAATAATTCTTGCATAAATACAGGGATTGGATTTATTTTATAGCTTTCGTTTTTTGTGATATTTTTAATAATTCCATTTGTAATATCTATATCTAATTCATCATTTTCTGCAATTTTATCAGTATCGTTGCACTCTAATATTAAAAGCCCAGTATTATATGCGTTTCTATAAAAAATTCTCGCATAAGTTTTTGCGATTACACATTTAATATTTGCAGCTTTAATAGCAATTGGTGCGTGCTCACGACTAGAACCACAACCAAAATTCTCTCCTGCAACTATGCAATCATTTTCTTTAATTTCTTTAAAAAATCCAGGTCTAGCATCTTCCATAACATAACTAGCTAATACTTTTTCATCACTTGTATTTAAATATCTTGCGGCTATGATTAAATCTGTATCTATATTATCGCCAAACTTAAAAACTCTCATTAAAGCTCCTTAAAAATTATAATTAATACCCAACATAAACTTATTAGCAAAATAATCTTTAGCATAATTTAACTTATAATTTATCCCAAGATTAAGCCTATCGTTAAAAGAATAACCTAAACCTAAATTAATATTAGTTAATAGTTTTTTTGAAAAACCATTACTAATATCAATGCTATTTTGATAGCTTATATTTTTTGCCTTTAATAAATAATGTTTGTAAAAATTATATTCTAAATCAACACTAGCTAACAAGTTTAAATAATTTAAATTTTTCTTATACTCAAGTCCTATATTTGAATAAGTAAAAAACTTTTTAAAGCTATTAACACTTACGCTAAAATCATTACCTAATTCATTAAAAGAATTTTGTTTATAAAAAATACCATTTAAAGCGACAAAAGGATAAAAATCATTCAATTTATAAGCAAATTTTAAAGTATATGCTAAAGAATTATCATAAAATTTCGCATAATTGCCAAATCTTTCTGTCTTATTTAAAGTATTAATATAACTTAATTTATTATTGATATAAAAATCATCTAAATTAAAATTCGCATTAGCAATTAAGCCAAGAGTTCTTGCATTGTTTTTAAAATCATCATTATAAATATTTGAATTATTATAAACAAAACCTAAAGCGAATTTAAAATCATCTTTTATTAAAGCATTGCTAATTAAAGTCTCATTTGAGCTTTCTTTTAAAGAATTAATTTTATTATATTTATAGCTTTGTTCTATATTAAAATCATCTTTTAAATCATTTGCTTGAATACTTTTAACCTTTGCAATATTCATTAAACTATTATCGTATAAATCATTAGCAAAAAGCTTATTTGTATTTTTTGCTAATTCGTCTTGGGTAGTATTTAAAATACTAGCATAAAACAAATCAGCTCTTCTTAAATTGTATTCAGCTTCGCTTAAATGCCCATCTAAATTAATATTATTATAAGCTAAATCATCACTTGTTTTATCTCTTTTGCCAACTTCGTATTCTAAATAATTATCAAGTTGATTAAACAATAATTGATAATTTTTGCTTGCAAAATCATTTAAATTATTAATTTTATTCAAATCAATTCTTTTAACCATAACGCTTACTTTATTATCAGTATAAGTTGGCTCATTAATTTCTAAAAAGGTTACCAATGATTGCACTGATTTAAATCTATTTTCAATGCTTTTTGCCGTTAGAATATCTACATTTTGACCTTGAGTTATATTTGCACCTGATTTAACACCTACTAAATTAAATTCCCCGTCTAATTTAGCATTACCTAAAACTCTAAAACTCTCGCCTAAATTAGAATAAATCTTGCTATTTGCACCTAATTCAAGGCTACCTAAAGTTAAACCTTCGTTTATTAAAACACTATTATTTGTAATACCACTTGCAGTTGTATTGCTTACTCTTAAAACACCATTTGTATTTGTAAAATGCGCTTGATTTTTCTTGCCAGTTAGCCACAATGTGCCGTTTTTAATCTCGCTATTACCTTTAAAAGTATTATCCCCACTTAATACTAAAGTCCCAATTCCATCTTTAATAAGACCAAAATCACCTTTAATATTATTTGAAAATACATATAAATTATCTAAATCCACATTAGCATAAAAGTCTTTTCTAAACTCAGCAACCCCATTCATAGCACGAGTAGGATTTAAAATCCCTACCCCAAAACGAGCCTTAATATCATCAGCATTATTTGTAGTGCTTGTAACCTTAAATGCAGTTGTAAATAAACTCTCTTTAATATTATCATTACTCATCCAAGGGTATTTTTCATAAATTAAAGCCGCCACACTAGCAGTTATTGGGGTGCTATAACTTGTGCCTTCAACTCCATTTATCTCAAAAGGAGCTGAAATACAATCATCCCAACCATTTTTCTTGCAAGTATTTCCGTGATGAAAAACTTCTTTAATTGCCCCATCATTATCTTGTATGTAAAAATGCTTACCATATTCATCTACTCTTGCAGCATTGGTTTTATATCCTAAAACAATTACCCAACCTTTTCTTAAAGGACTATCAAGTGGGATTGCGTGGGTTGTAAAAGGCTTATTAATATTATCAGTAATATTACCTGCTGCGTTAAAAACTAAAGCATTATTTTTCATAATTGCTGTATAAAATATGCCTGTATTTGGACTTGAATAATCTAAATTACTATATTCATAAGATTGATTAAAAAACCTAACTCCACTATTTGATAAAGCATCAATTGTAGCGGCTAAATTAATATCATCGCCAATTTCACTTTTACTAATAGGATTTACTATATTTGCAAATTTAATCTCACTTGCAATTGTATTTGCAGTATTCATTACATTTTTGCCGTGTAAAATAGGACTATTATTGCTATCTTTTAAAAAAGAATTTGAATAGTTTTTACTTATAAAATTATCATCATCTATCCTATTTGCCAATGAATTCCATTTAGTTTGATTTGTCTTTTTATAATCAAAATGCTTATTTACTAAGACATTTTTTAAATCATCAGTCCCCGAATCATTTACCCCGATAATTATTCCTTTTCCTAAAAAGCCTTGATTCCAATTAGGGCTAAATCCATAGCTAGTTTGATTATTATTTGACCTTAAAACTTCTTTGTTTGAATAGCTTGATGGATTATTTGCACTTTGAAAAGTAGCTAAATTTGTATCATAAAGCTTAGCAAAAACACTAATAGTAGCAGTATCAGTTTTAGTGTTTAACTTAGTGGCTATATTGGTTTTTTTAGGTGTATTAATTACAGGCAAATTAGAATAATCCGAAGTTATTTTGGCATTTTCAACTATGTTTTGAAAATTCTCATTAGTTGATACTTTAGCTGTAGGTTTATATGGTCTTGAAGTAGAAGTATCTTGTGAAGATTTTATATTAGGAGTTTGAGTATTAGCTTCGCCTCCACCACCACAAGCACTTAATAAAAATATAGAAGCAATTAATGATAGTTTAAAATTCATATAAAAATCCTAAATTAAATTTATTTGCAAAATAATTCTTAGCAAATGAATTATTATAATCAAAATTAAAATTAACTTTATCATTTAAACGATAAGATAAATTAATACCTAAATTAAATAAATATTGTTTATAAAAGCCATTTGATATTTTTAATTCATCAGAAAAATCATATTTAGCTAAAAAATAATAATCTTTATTGAAATTATATTCTAAATCAGCATAAGTTTTAAGATTTAGCTTTTTAAAAGCAAAATTAGAATTAATTCCTAAATTAGCATAATAAAAGTCTTTATTAAACTTATTAAACGATAAAGCTAATAGATTGCTATTTTCACTAAAACTATCTTGAAAATACTTCAAATAATTTAACCTAAAATAAGGACTAATATTATTATTTAATCCTAATTCACTTGAGATTAAAAAGGCTTTATTTTTAAATTTTGAGCTTAAATCAAATCTATTTGCATTATTTTTAATATCAAAATACGAAATCAAATTCTTAGAATAATAATCATCTAAATCTATTTTATAACCTGCTAAAAAGCCTAAAGTTCTTGAATTGTTTTTAAAATTATCATTATAAATCCTAGCGTCATTATAAACAAAAGCAAGACCTAAATTATCAAAATTATTAGCTATTTTATATTCACTTGAACTTTCTTTTAAATCACTAATTTTATTGTAATTATAACTTACTCCGAAATTATCAAAACTTATTTTATTTAGTGATTTTATCCTTGCGATATTTAAAATTGAGTTTGTATAAATATCTTCTGCAAATAATAATTTCGTAGTAGATGCTAATTCATCTTTTGTTGTATTTATTATCGCATTTGCAATCATATTGTATTTTAAAAACTCGCTTTCGCGTAAATCACCATTTAAATTCACTTCTTTATAATTTGCCGTATCCAATGGTAAATCAGGCTTTTTTGTTTCATAAAGCAATCTATCAAATTTTGAAAATAAACTTGTGTAATTTTTCTTAGCATAAGCATTTAATTCAGGTAAAGTATTTAAATCATCAATTTTATCTACCTTAATACTTAAATTATTTTCATCATATATTGGTTCGCTTAATTTCAAAAATGTAGAATTTGGTTTTATATTTTTAAACTCACCTTCAATACTTCCTGCTGTTAAGATATTTTCTCTTTCTTTATTTAAAGTATAGCCGTATTTAACCCCAACTACATTTAAATCCCCATTAAGAGTAGCTTTATTAATTACATTAAATTTTTCGCCTATATTTGTATAAACTACGCTTGTATTAGCTAATTTTAGATTATTAACTTCCATTCCTTCATTAACTAAAATTCCATTATTAGTTAAATTTGCAGCACTAGCATTACTCATTCTTAATATAGAATTATTAGTGATACTAGCTTTATTTGAATTACTAAGCCACAAAACACCTTTTTTAATACTTATATCTCCTGTAAAAGTGTTTGCTCCACTT
Organism: Campylobacter sp. RM12647; assembly: GCF_020138135.1. Classification (NCBI taxonomy): domain Bacteria; kingdom Pseudomonadati; phylum Campylobacterota; class Epsilonproteobacteria; order Campylobacterales; family Campylobacteraceae; genus Campylobacter; species Campylobacter sp. RM12647. The sequence goes on from NZ_JACGAS010000009.1 coordinate 11,821, forward strand.
AAAGCAAGAGTTCCAATCCCATCTTTAATAAGCCCTGCATTACCACTAATATCATTTGAGAATACATATAAATTATCTATATCTACATTGGCATTAAAATCATGCCTTAAACTTGCAACTCCATTCATTGCTTTTGCTGGATTTATAATGCCTTCTCCAAAATGAGCTTTAATATCGCTTTCACTTGCTCCATAAACCTTATAAGCCGTTGTAAAAATACTCTCTTTAATATTATCATTACTCATCCAAGGATATTTTTCATAAATTAAAGCACCAAGAGTTAAAATAGCTGGGGCACTAAAGCTAGTTCCTGCATTATTATTTATTACAAAAGGAGCTGCTATACAATCATCCCAACCATATTTTTTGCAAGTATTTCCTGCAGAATATACATATTTTTTAACCCCATTATCCATAATATAATAAATATTTTTGTAATCTTCTTTTGGTTTATCATAATAACCAAGTGCAATTATCCAACCTTTTCTAAGTGGGCTATTAATAGGTAAAGCATGAGCTGAAAAATCTCCTGTTGTTTCCTCATTTCCCGCTGAACTAACTACAAGAGCATTATTTTGCATAATAGCTGGATAAAAATTCCCAACTAATTCTTCGCTTTTATTAATTTCGCCTATTTCTGCAAATGAGCGGTTAAAAAACCTTACCCCACTATTTGATAAATAATCAATTGTAGCGGCAAGATTTATATCATCTCCTGAACTTAACTTATTTTTATATGCATCAAGTAAAGGCAAAGGCACATTAGCAAATCTTATATCCTTTGCCAAATGATTTGCTGTATTCATTACTAGCATTCCATGAGTTGCTTTTGCTTTTGTTTTTTCATTAATCAAAACAGAGCTTTTGTAAGTTTTTTGAGCAAAATTAGCATTATTAACTCTATATTCTAAATCATTCCAATATAATGTTGCGTGATTATTGTAATCATAATGATTATTAAAAGCTAATTTGCTTAAATCACTTGTCCCTGTATCTAGGATAGCTAAGATTATTCCTGTTCCTAAAAAACCTTGATTCCAATTAGAGCTAAAGCCTATATTTGTAACATAGCTTGATGAAGAATTTTGCGGTGTGAATTTTAAATAACTACTATTATATAAACTATCTTCTAAATTAAAATTAGCAGTAGGCAAATAATTTGTATAATCTTTATTAATTGTGCTTTGATTATTTGAATTATTTGGCTCTACACTAGCAGCACCACCGCCACCACCACAAGCACTCAAAAACAATAAACTAAGTAATAAAACACTATATCTCAATTTAAATTCCTAAAAAATAATTTCGTGTAAAACATAAAAAACACAAGTTGCTAAAATAATGCTAATAAAACCTTTTTTAAACATTATATGAGAGATTAAGGCAACAAGCCCAGCCACCAAATAATCACTTGCATAAGGTGGGTTTTCATAATCTAATCCTTTATATAAAAAGCAAACTAAGATAACCATAATCAAAAGTGGCATATGTTTTTCAAGATACATTAAAAGCTCATTTGGTTTTTTTGTCCCAAAAAATATATAAGCTAAAGCCTTTAAAACAACAGCACTAAAACCAGCAATTAATAAAGCACTCATCGTATAAGACATAATTTCTTTCCTAAAATCAATATAAAAATTCCTGAAAAAATACAACTTAACATCATATATTGTTTATCTATGAAAAATAAACCTATAAGCCCAAGAGTTAAAGCTATGAAAAATACTTTATTTTCTTTATGTTTTATGTAAAGTTCGTAAGCTAAAACTATAAATAAAGCATTTAAAGAAAATCCTAAAGCACTATAATCAGCCTTAGCAAAACTTGCTATAAAATACCCTACAATACAACCAAAAATCCAATAAAAATGATTAAAAGTTAGAATTAATACGGCAGTTTTTTTATCATAATCTTTTGCACTAAGTAAGGCAAAACTCTCATCAGTTAAAGTAAAAATCGCATAGTATTTTATAAAGCCTAAATCTCTAAAATATTTTAAAGCTCCTAAAACATAGAAAAAATGTCTAAGATTTAGCAAACTTGAAGCTATTAAAATCTCTACTAAACTAGCACCCGAGCTAAGTAAAGATAATAATAAAAATTGCAATGATGCAGAAAAAACAAAAACAGCAGCCACAAAAACTTCAAAAAAACTAAAAGAATTTGAATAAGCAAGAATGCCAAATGCAATACCAATTACTATATAAGCAACAGCAACGGCAAAAGTATCAATTAAAGCTTGTTTTATCATTTTGTATACTTTTTGATATATTCATCTACATTGCTTACTTCTTGTTTTTTTATAACTTTTTCTTGTTTTACATTATTATCATCATCTTGAAAATATATGTAATCAATCCCAAAAAGTATTCCTATAAATATAATTAATGGTATTAAAAAAATCATTTTCTCTCCTAAATGTATGCTTATAAATAATAACAAATTTTTTTAAAAAAACAATTCAAAAATTTTAAAAAAATCCCCTTAAAATAGAACTTTTAAAAGGATTTATAATTTATTATTTAATTCATAAAACTTTTAAAAATAATTAATACTTTAATTATTTTTCATCAATCAATCTAGTAATTTCACTATCTTTTAAATCTTTTGCTAATTCGCTTAATTCTTTTTTGTTTTTAATACCTAAGGCTTTTAGATTTTCTAAACGAGAACTAATACTGCCTTTACCATATAAATGAGTATCAATTTTTAAAAAACCATTTTCGCATTGTTTTTTTAATTTTTCATAATCTTCATAAAAACTAGCATATTTATCATAAAATTTACCAAATTCATTAAAGACTTTTAAAGCGTTTTGATTTACTTCATAGTTTTTCCAGCCAAAATAAATCATTTTAAGTCCCATAAAAAGTGTCGTAGGACTTACTAAAAATATCTTTTTAGCTTCGGCTTTTTTAAAAATCTGCGAATCACTTTCTAAGGCTAAATCTAAAATATTTTGATAAGGCACAAATAAAATCACATATTCATTTGCAAAATCAACTGCTAATTCATAATCTTTTTTCGCAAGTTCATTTATCCTAGCATTTAAATTATTTGCAATTTCATCTTTATAAACTTCTAAATTATCACTACTTGGTAAAGAAAACTTAGAATCAATAATAACGCATTTGTTAGGTTCAAAATACACAATCGCATCTGGTCTTTTTGTATTATTATCACTATCTTTAAAGCTTTCTTGCATAAAAAAATGCTCGTTTTCAATAAGCCCACTAGATAATAAACACTGCTTAAGCATAATCTCGCCAAAATCCCCACGAGCCTTTTTATCACCTTTTAAAATATTAGCAAATTCATCAGCCTTTTTGCCCAAATTCTGACTTGTTTCAAACATTGTTTTTATATTGTTTTCTATACTTGTATTTTGCTTTAATAAAGCTTTTTCATATTCGCTAATTTGCTCTTTTAAAGGGCTAAAAATCTTGTTTAAAAGCTCATTTGAATTATTTAATAATACTTTTGTGTTTTCTTCATAAATTAATTTTGAGCTTTTTTCATTTTGCTCTTTTAGGTTATTTTCTAAGGTTTTTAAAGTATTTTCATATTTTTCTTCTAAAGATTTTAAATTGTTTTCATACAATTTTACTTTTTCGTTTAAAGCTTCGTTTTTAGCATTTTCTAAATGGTATTTAGAAGATAAATTATCTAAAATATCTTTTGTATTTTTTAAGTTTTCGCACTCTTTTTCAAATTGCTCTTTAGTATTTTTAAGCTCTTCATTTAGCCTTGAAAGTTCTGTATTTAAAATTTCATTTTGATTACGCTTGTTTGCTATTTCAGCATTTATAAAATTATTCTCGTTTTTTAATTCTTTATAATCATTTTCAAGATTACTTATTTTTTCGCTTAAAGCCGAGTTTTGAATATTTAAATTATTTCTTTCATTTTCAATTTGCACTAAATTATTTTTATAATTATTTAATTCTTGTTTTAAATTCTCACTCAAAACACTCAAATATTCTTTATCTTTAGCAAGAGATAAAAACTCGTTTTTAAGCGAGCTTTCACTCTTAAAAATATTTATATAACGAATATAAAAAATAATGCAAACTATAAAAAATACAATACTAATAATGGCTAAAATTAGCTCATTTGTCATTTTCTAAAACCTGCAATAATCTTTCGTAATCAGCCTTTGTATCAATACCAAAAGACTTTGTATTAATCTCGCACATTTTAATGATTTTGCCATTTTCAATAGCTCTTAATTGCTCTAATTTTTCAATATGTTCTAAGCTTGATTTAAGAGTTATAAATTCTTTTAAAGACTTAGCTGTATAAGCATATATGCCTAAATGATGATTGTATTTTACACCCTTTTTATCTCTATCGTAAGGAATTGATGCTCTTGAAAAATATATAGCATTTTGCTTAGTATCAAGGACTACTTTTACCATATTTTCATCACTTGGAGTATCTTTTATAGTATAGCAACTCGCCATAAAAAATTCATTCTTAAATTCATTGCAAAATTCTTTAAACTTAATTAAATTGCTAAGCTCAAATAAAGGCTCATCTGCTTGAAGATTTATAATTAACTCATCATCATTAAGACCTAAAATATCAACGCATTCAGCTAATCTTTCAGTCCCACTTTCGTGAGTTTGCTTTGTTAAAATAGCTGTTAAATTATATTCTTTTGCTAATTCTAATACCTTAGAACTATCAGTGGCAATCACAACCCTATCAGCCTTACTAGCATTTAAAGCTGTGTAAATACACATAGGAATGCCTTTGATTGGCACTAAAATCTTTTCACTAAAACGACTTGATTTAAGTCTAGCAGGAATTATAATCATTGTTTTATCCATTCTATTATTGTTTTTTTAATCTCATCTACTTTTATATCTTTTGCATAATAATTAGTTGAATTTAAAGCATTTAAAAGACTATCATTAAGCTTATAATTATACTTTTTAGCCAAATCTTTAATGCCACTTAATTCATCTTTAAATATACCTAAAGCTTTTTGAATACTAGGGGTAAACTTAGTCCATTCAGCAGTAGAGCAAATCACATTAAAACTATCATCAAGAGCATTAATAGCTGTTGCTGTGTGTGGGTCTAATAAATAATTTTTATAAGCTTTAATATTTTCTAAAGTTTCGGTATCACTGCATTTATAAGCTATAAAATGTTCTTTTAATCTAGCAAGTTCATCTTTAGTAATTTTAAAATATTTATCACTTTCAAGACTTAAATATAATTGTTTAGTTCTACTAGCTCCGAAGAAATAATACATTAAGCGTTCAAGATTTGATGATTTTAAAATATCCATAGCAGGAGAATAAGTGCATTTAAACTCACGATTTCTTAAATCATATTCACCTGTAGTAAAGAAATCATAAAGAATTGTATTTTCATTGCTTACGATTTTGATTTTATCTATATTTGCACCCATTTGCTTAGCATAAAAACAAGCAAGTGCATTACCGAAATTCCCACTAGGAATTATCACATTTATTGGGTTTTTGTATTGAAGACTAAGATAATAATGATATAGCAATTGATAAGTAATTCTTCCGAAATTAAGTGAATTTGCAGCACTTAGATTTAAGCCTTGATTTTTTACAATTTCTTTAAATTCTTTATCATTTAATAGATTTTTTAATGTGCTTTGAGCATCATCAAAATTACCATCAATTGCTAAAACTAAAGAATTACCATAATCTACATTAGCCATTTGACGCTCTTGAACAGCACTTGTTTTTCCTTTTGGGAAAATACAAACTACTTTTGAGCTTTTGTTTTTACTAAATGCACTAAGAGTTGCTGGGCCTGTATCTCCGCTAGTAGCACAGATAATTAAATGTTTATCATTATCCATAAGTCTTGCAAGTGGTGCTAATGCTAAGTCCTTAAAAGCTCTAGTTTTTCCGTGAAATAATTCACATATATCAGTTTTACTATCAAGTTTTTTGATAACAAAAGGCTCTTTAGTATCAAAATCTAAATATTCATCTAAACTCTTTTCAAAATTACTCAAATCATCACTCAAACTTGAAAAAATCTTTTTAGCAAATTCTTTATAACCCAAACCTTTTAATTCATCTTTATTAAATACTTGCAATTTACTAGGGCAAAACAATCCCCCATCGCTTGAGAGTGGATTTTTAAGTGCATTTGCAAAATCACTTGTAATATTTTCATCTCTACTTGAATAAAATATCATTATTTCTCCTTTAAAAATTCTAAATACTTATCTTTTGCTTTAAATTTATAATACACAAACTCAAAACATTCGTAATTATGGTGTTTTTTGATTATTTTATAAACCTTTTTTATATTTTTTGATTTTATTTCTAAACTAAACTCATCATCGTTAATAATTTTTCCGTCCCATTTATAAATACTTGTAATTTTAGCAATATGAATACACTTGCTAAGCTCTTTTTTGATTATTTTATTTGCAATTTTTTTAAGCAATTCTAAATCATTGCTGGTTGTCTTTATAAGATACATTAAATTCCTTTAAATAATTAAATATAGCTGTTTTTAACTCATCAAAAATTATTAATTCTTCATCAATTAATATAGTTTCTAAATTAAAATCTTTTATTTTTACATAATCTTTTTTGGTTAGCAAAATATATTTTGCATTGTGCTTTTGCATAAGATTTATTAGCTCTTCTTTATTAAAGCTTGAATGGTCGTTATAAAAATAATAAGCTTTTACTAAATCTTTATATTGCAATAATCTAAAAGGCTTTGCAATAGCTGATATTAAAATCATATCTTCTTTAATGTCTTTAATAAAAGAAGTCCTTTTAAAATGTAAATCTTGATAAGCATTAAAATCTGCAAATTTTTCATAACTTTTAGGAAGTCTATAAGCTCCACTTGGAAGGGTAAAATTATATTTATATTTTATATTTGAGTTTAATAAAATATCAAATTTTTTTATATTTGTCTTAGAAAAAGCATCATCTAAAATAATACATTTTGCACCCAAACTAATAGCCTTTTGAATGCCTTTAATTCTATCTTCACTAACTATTACATTTGCTTTTGTAAATAAAGCGTGTTCTAATGCTTCATCACCTGCGTTTAAATAATCGCTTAGAATTTGATTACGCAATTTTACTACAAGCAAACCTTTGCTTTTGCGTTTATAACCACGAAGAATAATAAAAATATCATCGTTATAAATAGGATAAAGCATATCGCTTAAAGCCTTGCAAAATGGGGTTTTACCATTACCGCCTACGCTGATATTTCCTACGCTAATTATTGGAATTTTAAAATCATTTTTCTTTGTAGATTTAAAGTTTTTACTAGCAATAAAAGAATATATATAAGAAAATGGCAAAAGAGTGAAAATTAAAATCTTTTGCCATAAATTAGGATTAAAAAAATATCTATCAATAAAACCCATTAAATCCAGCTTGAATCAAGAGTTTTTATAGCATCACAAACTCTTTTTACATCTTCATCGCTAAGATTTATATGAATTGGTATTGATAAAATCTGAGCATAGTTTGCTAAAGCATTTGGAAAATCATTGATTTTTAGATTATATTTTTGTTTATAGTAGCTTAAGAAATTTAAAGGTATAAAATGAATTCCTGTATTTATCCCCATTTCTTTTAGTTTTTTAGCAAAATTATCTCTATTTTTATCAACCTTTATTATGTATCTTAAAAATGTGTGTTCTGGGGTTGTTGTAGGCAATTTAATATGTTTTAAACCTTTTAGCTCTTCATTATAAATATTTGCTATTTCTCTTCTTCTTTTTAAGTAATATTTATAATTTTTTACTTTAGATAAAGCTAAAGACGCACATACTTTAGTGATTTCATACTCGTGTCCAATATCTGTTACATCATAAAAATATCCAAGATTGCCATCATCTCCCCAAGCATTTGATGAAATTCCATTTGAGTTTAATAATTTTGCTCTTTCATAAACTTTTTCATCATTAATTACTAAAAATCCGCCTGCAAACACAGGGTCTTTTCTCATCGCATTAAACCCAAAAGAAGATATTAAATCCTTAGTTCCTACTAATTCGCCTTTATACTCCATACCAAGTGCAAAACCACAATCATTTATTACAGATACATTGTATTTTTCACATAAAGCTCTAATTTCATCAAGTTTTGCTGCAAGTCCTGCGGTATGATTTACAAAAACTGCTCTTAATTTCTTGTGATTATGTTTAATTAATGCTTCTTCTAAACTCTTTATATCAATATTAAAACTATCAAGCTCAACATCTACAAAAATAGGTTCAGCATCAAAATATCTAATACTTTGAGCAATTGTTGGAAATGAATTTACAGAGCAAATTACCTTATCTCCACGCTTTAAATCAATCGCACTTAAAGCTAAATGGTGTGCTGCTGTGTGATTATTGGTTAAAACTATACGAGAACCTTTATAAATTTCACTTAAACTATCTTCTAATAATTTAATACTATTTATATCATTATCTAATGATTTAATTAAAAACTCTTTATCATCTTCTGTAATTACATTTAAAAAACAAGAAATTTCTTTCATATTTATGACCTTTTAAATATTTTTATATTTTCTCTTTTGAACTTATTTTTATTTATTCTATCTAATAGTTTTATATAATTATTATCAATTATATTTTTTTCATAATTTTTTAAAAACTTATCAATTTCTGTATAAGTAAAACCAATATCACTCTCATCATCTTGACCTTCATAAAGGTCTGCACTTGGTTTTTTACTAATTATATTATTAGGTAGTTCTAAAAATTTAGCAAACTCAAATAATTCACTCTTGTAAAAATCACCTAAAATATTAAAAGCACAGGCTAAATCTCCCCAAATAGTGCCATATCCTAACATTAATTCACTCTTATTGCTTGTCCCTGCTACTAATAAATTATGCTTAGCTGAATAATCATATAATAAAGTCATTCTAATCCTAGCTGCAAAATTTCCTATTAATACCTTGTCATTAGAACCACTTGCTTTAATAAATTCATCTAAAATATTTTGAATATTTATAATTTCATATTTTAAAGCATATTTATTTGCTAAATTAATAGCGTCATCAAGATTTGTTTTATTTGAAATATTAGTAGGCATTATAAGACAATGTGGCTTTTTTTCGCACTCGCTTAATATTCTTAATACAATAGCACTATCAAGCCCACCACTAAGCCCTAAAACAGCACCATTAAAATTTTTTAATATTTCATTAGCAAATGAAATCATTTGATTTTTAATATTTTGCATTATTTATCCGTTTTTAGGGGCATTTTATAAAATAAATATTAATCAATTCTATTATAACTTGGCTTTAAAAAACCATCTTCTATTAATTGATTAATAGCAAGTGCTGCAACAGGTAAAGCTGTTTGGGCTGCATAATATCCTTCTTTATCTTTATCAGGACTCATTACTAAAACACCAATTGTGTATCTATTGTTTTCATCATTTGCAAAACCGAAGAAATTTGCATTATATTCTCTTTCATATTTTCCACTAACGCTAATTCTTGCCGTTCCTGTTTTACCACCTACACTAATTCCTAAAGGCCAATATTTTGCTAAAGATTTTTGATTTGCAGTTTTTATTAATATCCTATTCATCTGCTTTGCAATTTCAAGTGGCAAGACTTCTTTTTCTGTTTTAGTATATATTTCTTTTAATTCCTTATCTTCATTATAATATTTAGCAATTTTAGGACTAATCCAAATTCCACGATTATTAAATACATTATAAGCTGCTAAAAGTTGTATAAAGGTGGTTCTAAAACCATATCCATAAGCCATAGTGTTTTTTTCTACTTCATAAGTTTTTTTAGCATCTTTTATAAAACCTGCTTTTTCATAAGGCAAGTCAATACCAGTTAAATTTCCTAAATTAAATTCCAAATAACCATTAATTAATTCTTTTATATTTTCTTTATTAGAAATTTGAACCATTCCTATATTTGATGAATGAACTATAATATCTTCAGCAATCATACTATCCATAGGATGTGTATCTGTTATGTAAAACTTATCAAGCTTCATTCTTCCGCCATAAGTCTTTACCCATTCAAAAGGGGTTATACGATTTAGTTTTAATAAATTAGCAAAAGCAATTGGTTTAATTACCGAGCCTGGTTCGTATTCAAATTCTACAGCATCGGTATTTAGATACGATAAATCACTTTTTCTATGATATGGGTCATACCTTTTGCTAGTTGCTAGTGCAATTACACTTGCGTCTTTGCTATCTAAAATGCCTATTATTACTTGCTTAGCACCAAAATTTTTTCTAGCAACACTTGCTATATTTTCTAATCCTTTTTGAAGCTTTAAATTTACATTTAAATATACATTACTACCATTAATTCTATCACTTAAAAAGCTATCAGAATTTATAATTATATTTCCACCAATATCCTTACTACCTGTTATTTTATAATCACTTTTAGGGCTTAAATACTGCTCATAATATTTTTCCAAACCTTTTTTTGGAATATTTGAATATATCCCATCTTCTAAACTTAGTTGAGAATAACCAAGAATTGGGGTTAAAATATCTCCTTTAGAAAAAACTCTTTCTTCTTTATGTTCAATTATCTCAAGTCTTCTTGTGCTTACTTTTCCATTTGCATTTTTAAAGGATTTAAAAAATCCTGAAACATAAAGTTTTTTAGATAATTCTTGTAAATAACTTGCAGCTTTTGAATCAATATCTTTTGATAAAACAAAATTATAAACCTTTTTTTGCTTTAAAGCTTTTAATAATCTTGCTTTAATATCTTTCATTTCTTTATCATCAATAAAGGCATAAATCTGAAATAATTTTAAAAAATAATCTAATTTATCTAAATTAATACTTCTAATATCAATTTCAGCTCTATAAATTCTTCTACTAGTTACTAATGTATATCCATCAGCACTAATAATATCTCCATTTAAAGCACCTACTCGCTCACCTCTTTCAATACTACCTACATTCCTTTCATTAGTTTTGCTTCTAACAAAAGAAAAAATAATAAAAAAAGAAGCGAGCAACAAAAAAAACAATACTATAAAAGTCTTTTTACTAGGCTCGTAAGGTGTTTGCATTTTTTATATTTGAGTTCTACTTATCTCTTTGTATGCGTTAATAGCTTTATTTCTAACTTCTAACATAAATTTCATACTTGTTTCAGCCTTGTTAATAGCAATAGCTGCTTGATGTAAATCTTTCACATTTCCAGTAGCTACATCAGCCATAGCTTTATCTGATACAACTTGTTCTTTATTTAGCTCTTCTAATTCTTGTTTTAAAGCATCTGCAAATGAAAAACCATTATCAACTTTATTAGAATTTGATTTGGTATTTTCAATACTTTGAATCAAACTTGGATTGATTTTAATATTATTCATATTTTAAATTCCTATCTTAATAAATCAATAGCACTTTGAGCTATTGTTTTAGCACTTGTAAATGCTGCCACATTTGCTTGATAAGCCCTTGTTGCCTCAATTAAATTACTCATTTCTACAACAGGATTTATATTAGGATATGCTACATATCCTTTAGCATTTGCATCGGGATGATTTGGCTCGTATTTTAATATAAAATCCTTATCATCTCTTACTACTTTATCTACTACTACACCCATAACAGCAGGCTTTGCTTCAGGAAAATTTACAGGGTCATTTAAAGGATTTTCATACTCAAAAAAACTATTTTTAGAATTAATTTCTTCATTTAAAACATCATCAAAATTAACGGCTTTAAACACTACATCTTGCCTTCTATAAGGACCACCTTCATTTGTTCTAGTAGTATTTGCATTAGCTATATTTGAGCTAATTAAATTCATTCTAAATCTTTGAGCGCTTAGTCCATATCCACTAATATCAAAATCGCTTAAAAATGCCATAAATTATCCCTTAACTTAATTTAGAACTACTCTCAATTATAGTTCTTACAACTTCACTTTGTTTTTTTAGCACAGAATCAAGCGCACTAATCATAATTGCGTTTTTGCTTAATTCACTTGTTTCTACATCTAAATCAACGGTATTTGCATCATTTCTTTGCAAATGTCCATCTCTAGCAAAAATAGTTCCATTTTCGCTATTTTCAAATTCTAATGGTTGTAAATGCCTTTCATTAGTAACTGCTAGTTTATTACTCATACCTTTTCCAAAATGCATAAAATTTGTAGCTGCAATTTGTGCATTTTGTGTAGTTTTGTAAAGTTTATTTGCATTTTCGTTTAAGGCTGTTTCAAAATCAATATCTCTTGATTTATAAAAAGGAGTATCAATATTAGCTATGTTTGAGCTAATTAATTTATTTCTTAAATCTCTACCGGCTAAGGCACTTACAATCAATGGTTTAGATTTATAAAATTCCATTTTCTCTCCTTAAATTAAAATGCAAAAATCCCGTAGCAAATAATATTCCAAAACTATTAATAATAATATACTCTTGTAATATTTACCCAATTTTCACTAAACTAGCTATTTATTTTCAAATTTTATGAAAGGATAAGTATGGCTAGTAGAAGAAGCTTTATGGGCTTTACATTAGGCGCTGCTGCGGCTGTTGGTGGTGTTTTTACACTAGTGGGTATGAAAAAAACTTGGGATCCACTTCCTAGTGTAAAAGCAGCAGGTTTTACAACCGTTGATTTATCGCCTTTAGCTGATGGAGAGCTAAGAACTGTTGAATGGAGAAAAAAACCAATATTCATTCTAAAAAAATCAAGTGATATGGAACAAAGCAATACAGATATAATAGCAGGAGATGCAAGATATACGGTAGTAATTGGACTATGCACTCATTTAGGTTGTATTCCAGCATATCATTCAGCTGATAAAGAATTTGTTTGTGCCTGTCATGGTGGAAGATTTAATGTAAGCGGAAAAAATATGTCAGGACCACCTCCTAAACCACTTGAAATTCCACCTTTTTCAATTGATGGAACTAAATTAGTTTTAGGAGAAGTTGGCAAAGAGTATGAAGAAATTATGAAAAATGTAGGAAAGGCTTAGTCATGGCACATTTTGAAAAATCAAATGGAATTGTTGATTGGCTAGATCAAAGACTTGCTATCAAAAAATTTATGCAAGTTATGATGACACAATACTGGATTCCTAAGAAAATTAACTTTTTATGGGCAATGGGAGTAATTTTACTTACTATGTTTGCAATACTATTTATTACAGGACTTTTACTTGTAATGTATTATAAACCTGATGTTGCACTTGCTTTTGATAGTGTAAATAAAACTATTATGCAAGAAGTTGAATATGGTTGGCTATGGAGACATATGCACGGGGTTGCTGCGTCGGTAGTATTTTTAGTAATGTATATACACTTATTAACAGGTATTTATTATGGCTCTTATAAAAAAGGTCGTGAAATCATTTGGATAAGTGGTATGGTATTATTCGTATTATTCTCTGCTGAAGCATTTAGTGGTTATATGCTACCTTGGGGACAAATGAGCTATTGGGCTGCTATGGTTATTACTAATCTTTTTGGTGGTATTCCTTTCATAGGACCTGAATTAGTTGAATGGATTAGAGGTGATTACGCTGTTGGAGATGCTACATTAAATAGATTTTTTATGCTACATGTTTGCTTATTACCAATAGTTGTTATTGCATTTGTTGCAATTCACTTTTATGCTTTAAGATTTCCACATGTAAATAACGAAATTGCTGAAGAAATTGATTTTGATTTAGAAGCTGAAAAATATTTAGCTGGCAAGAAAAAAGAAGCGAAAGTTATATCATTTTGGCCTGATTTCTTATGTAAAGATATTTTTTATGTTTGCTTATTTATGATTTTCTATTTTTATCTAGTATGCTTTCACTATGATTTTGCTATGGATCCAATTAACTTTGAACCAGCAAATGCACTTAAAACTCCACCACATATTTATCCTGAATGGTATTTCTTATGGAGTTATGAAATCTTAAGAGGATTTTCTTATGAAGTTGGTCTTGCTTGCTTTGGTATAGCTCAAATAATTTTCTTTGTATTACCATTCCTAGACCGCTCAAATGTAGTAGCGCCTGCACATAAGCGTGGAGCATTTTTTGTATGGTTTTGGCTATTAGTAATTGATATGATTGTTCTTACTATTTATGGTAAATTACCTCCTGTTGGAATTAATAATACAATAGCAACTATTGCTTCTGTTACATTTTTAGCATTATTAATAGTAGTTTTACCAGTAATTACTCTTATGGAAAGAAAGGCTAAGTAATGAAAGAGTTAAAAATATTTGCAATATTAGTTATATTCACAGGTATTGTTTATTGGGGAGTTGAGCCTTACGCTCATTCACAAATGCACGAACATACTAGCGAAGTTAATTTTGATTTTAAAGCAGGCGATATAGCTCAAGCTGAAGTTGAATTAAAAAAAGCTAATGAAAGTGGTAAAAAAGATGATATTGATTTTGCTACAAAAAAATTAGAAGATACTAAAAAACTTTGGGCTAATGTTGATAAAATAGCTAGTTTAAAAACTGATGTTGAAGCTGGAAAGGCTGATTTTGAAGCTAATTGTGCTAGCTGTCATAGAGTTGAATTTGATGAATTAGTAGCTGCTGATGATGGAATTAGCGCTCAAGGTATTATTTATCCTGATTTAAGCACAGCAGGAGCTATTTATGATAGTAAATTCTTAATGGCAATTTCTCTTAATCCTGCACTTGCTATGAAAAATAACAAAAAATATAATGATGAAAATCCACATCCTATGATGACAGCATTTTTAGAAGATGATGGCAGTATAAGTGATGAAAATGCTCAATCAGTTGCTAATATAGTAGGATATTTAAATAGTATCGGAAAAGCTGCTCTTGAAGCAAAAAAAGCAAAAATTGCTAATGAAATAAATGCAAGTAAATTAAGCGATAGCGAAAAAGTTGCAAAAATTAATTTTGAGAACAAAAAAGTTATCTTTGAAGAAGCTTGCGGAAGATGTCATGATGTTAAATATGATGGTTTTATTGCTAAAGTAAATGGCGGAGATTTAAAAGATTATATGGGTTCAACGCCACCTGATTTATCAATAATAATTCGTGCTAAAGGAGATGAGTATTTACATAAATTTATAAACGATACTCAAAAACAACTTCCAGGAACTGCAATGCCTAGAGTTGGACTTAACGAACAAGCTCAAAATGATATTGTTGCTTATTTAACTAGCGTTGGAGATAGTAAAAAAGCTGAACGCGAAGATTTAGGATACAAAATAATGGCTTATTTTGCATTATTAGCAATATTAGCTTATGCTTGGAAAAACGCAATCTGGAAAGAACTACATTAAAAAATTAAGCTAGGTTTTCCTAGCTTAATTTCAATATAATTACTCATATTCATAAAAACACATTAAAAGTATTAAAAATATTTAATTATCCATTTTAAATTCTAAGAATTTAAAAATCATATTTTAACTTTTAAACACACTTGCAAACCAAGAAATATTCTTAAATAATGATATGATATGAAAAATAAAGGAGAGTTATGTTTAAAATATTAATGATTTTACTAATTACAAATATTTATTCATATCAAATAAATAAGTTAAAAATAGAGCTAGATAGTATTTATAAAAGCTTTCCTTGTATTACAAAAGAAATAAAGCAAGACCAAGATGAATTTTTAAAAAACATTAGTGATTGCAAAGATGATAATAATTGCATTATAAATTCTTATAAAACTAGAATAAAAGAGCTTAGCACTAGTCTTGAAAACTCAAAAACCTATCCTAAAGAATTAATAGAACATATAAAAATAATTCAAGAAAACTCAACTGATTGTTATAAGCGTAAATGCACAGTAGATTGCGAAGAGATATCAATAAATAATTTTTGGCAAAATTTTTTTAGATACAAAGATATAAAAATAAAGCCAAAAATTGTAGATACTAAGCCATACTCTAGCCAAGAAGTAAAAGATACTCTTAAATACTGCTGGGATTTAGGGCTTGATAGAAAAGTTTATAAAGATATAGGGCGTGATAATATCTATGGTGTTGATAATGATGTGAGTTATTCTTTTTATGAAGTTGATAAAAATGGAGAGCTCTATTTTGCAAGTAAAATTAAGGGTAAAAAATACATAAAAAAACACAAAAATATAACTATAAGTGATGTGGTTTTAGATAATAAAAATTACTTAGCTTTATTAGGTGAAATTGGAAATATTTTGTTTATAGAAAAAGATTTTTGCAATCATCCTATGAAAAATAAGGATTTATTAAAGCTTTTAAAAAAATCTAATAAAATGAAAATGTCAATTGATTATTATGAAAAAGCAAAAGGCACTTTTACAATAAACTATAAAGGACGAGATTATATTTTAAATTATGATATTATCCGTTATGATACGGATCCGACTTGCGTAATTTATATGCATAGTATCTTAAATATGGTATCTAATGCTTATCAACCTTTTGCAAGATCATACCCTTATATGGATAGTATATTAGAATCTTTACATTGTGAAACAAATTTAAAAAAGGAGAAAATTTGAGCGAATATTTAACTTCTAGTAATTTTACGCCTTTATTTTATTTAAAAGATAAAAACGCTTATATTACTAGTTTAGTTCATTGTAGTGCTTTGTTTATTTGCTTTTGTGTTTTTATGTATATTGGCAATTTTTCTATGAAAGTTTCTAGTATTAATTTATTTATTATTGCTGCATATTTTGATGAGAGATATTTGCATTATAAGTTTAAAAAACTTAATATTTTATATTTTCATAAGGATTTTATACATTTTGTTAATCATAGTTGTAGGCAAAGAGATGAGCTTAATGAAGAAGAAAAAACAATATATTTAAAAAATGCTAAAATCTATAAAACCTGCCTTAATATTCAAAGCAAACAACAATTATATAAATTAAATAATTTTTTAAGTATATTTTATATTTTTATGAGTGTTTGTAATTTTATACTTTTAGTATTTTTTAAAAATATTTATAAAATTTTTACTTTAAATTATCAAAGATTTTATGATACTTTACTAATAGAAGATGATGAGAATATTATTTGTATTTATATGAATAATTATAATTATTCGCTTTTGTATGAATATTTTTTAAATAATTTTAATATTGATATAACAAAGCTTGATGTTAAAATCAAGCCCTTTTTCTTTCATACGCACTTAGTTTATAAATACACTTAAAATAAGCAAATTAATCACAATAGCTTTTATATTAATTAGAATTTGATTTGTTTAATTTATAAAAATTAATATCATTTATTTTCACACATTTTATTATATTTTTATCTACTAATTCATCTAACATTTTTATATCTTTTTCATCAATTTCTTGTGAACTTAATGGTCTTAAACTAATAGTTTTAAGCAAATCATCATATTTATTTATATTAGTATTTCTACTCATAATATTAACTTTTATATTAGTTATCAAACTAGCCAATTTACTTAATTTCTCAAAACTTGCAGCCTTTACATTATAATCACTCGGTCTATCAATAGTTCCTAAATCAAGTCTAGCTGCTTTAATATCCTTTAAAATATCATTTAAAGCAATAAAATCCTTTTCATCATCATTAATACCATCTAAAACCAAGCATTCTAAAATCAACTCACCTTTATAAATTTGACTAAATTCTTTTATACCTTGAACTATTTTATTTATATCTATATTCGTTCTATCAATTTTGCGAAATACTTTAGGATTTACACTATCAATGCTTAGTTTAACGCTATCAAGATTTAATAATGCCTTTTGAATATTTTTATCAAAAATTGTGCTTGCATTACTCAAAATTAATGATTTTGCATTCTTTTTAACTTCATTTATTTTTATAATCAATTCATCTAAATATGGATATAAAGTAGGTTCGCCATTCGCACTAATGCTTATATAATCGCAATCTTTATGTATTTTCAAAGCTTCTTTTAGCTCATTTATTATATACTCAACACTTAAATTTGATTTATTTTCATATTTTAATTTAGCTTTTCCAAGCTCACAATATAAACAATCAAAATTACAGCATTTCTCATTAGGACTTAAATCTATACCTAAAGATTTTTTAAATCTTCTTGAATTAACTGGGCCAAAAATTACTTTCATAAAAATACCTTTAATATTAATTACTATTGAGATTTTAGCACTAAATACTAATGGAATTTAACTTAATCAAGCGTTTATGCTTGATTAAAATTTTTGTTTAGATTTGTTTATACAACGATATATACTTGATTCTGAAAGGTTTAAAAGATTAGCTATTTCTGTAATTGAGCCTTTTATATTAAAAATACCTTTTTCATAGATTTTATCTACTATTATTTGTCTTTGTTTTGGTTTTAGATTAGTATTTTTTAGCTCATTTACGCTAAGCCCTGTTAATTCTTGAATTAGCTCATTTAAGTCAAGGCTCAAAACTTCTTCATAAGCAGCTTCTTCTACAGGTATATCACTACCTAATAATTGTGCTGCTATATTTTCCATTCTACTTTTATCGTAGTTTATACATAGCATTCCACTTAATTTATTACCTTCTTTGATAAAAAATGTGCTACCTCTTATATTTTTTCCACCTGCACTTGCTTTATAATTGCTTAAAAAATCTCTTTCTTCATAAATCTTTTTATTAACAAGCTCAAGTGCAAATCCTGTAATAGGAGAATTAATACTTCTTCCGCTTATGTGATTATTAGCAATTTCTGCAATACTCATTCCATCATCATTTATATCGTGCAAAACTATTTCATAATCCTTGCCTAAAGCTTGTGCTAAAAAATGCACTAATTTTATATATTCTGTTCTTGTTTGTTGATTCATAAAGCCCTCGGTAAATGTTTTGTAAATTATAGTTGCGTAAAGTAATTATAAGCCCTATTTTAGGGCTTATTTTATAATAATTCATCTCCTGTTTTAATAAATTCAGCCATTTCAGCGTCTGGCACCATACTTCCACCTGTTGCCCATATTAGATGAATTGCGTTTTTGTGTTCAGTTTTAAGCTCATTAGAAATCATTAAGCCTTTAACTCCAGCTAAAGCCGAAGGCTCAAGCTTAATACCTTCACTAGATGCAAGTAAGCTTAAATATCTATACATATTCTCATCACTCACCGTAAAGCTTCCATCAATTACACGCTCAAGCACTTTGCCTACAAGACCACTCGCACGACCAACAGCAAGCCCATCAGCAGCCGTAATATTATCAAGCCCAATATCAGCTACACTTATATCATTATGTTTTCCGGTAGCAAGTCCAAGTATCATACAAGGACTATGCGTTGGCTCAGCAAAAAAGCATTTTACACAATCGCCAAATTCAGCCTTAAGACCATAAGCAACCCCGCCAGGACCACCACCAACACCGCAAGGAAGATAAACATAAAGCGGTCTATCTTTGCTGATATTAATATCTAATGCTTGCAATTGTCCTTTTAATCTCTTTGCAGCAACGCTATATCCTAAAAATAAATTATGCGAGTTTTCATCATCTATAAAATAACAATACGGATTATTTTCAGAACTTTTTCTTCCTTGCTCTACAGCAACGCCGTAATCATCTTCATAAGTAATCACGCTGCATCCGTGCTCTCTTAGCATTTTTTTCTTCCATTCTTTAGCACAATCACTCATATGAACTTCTACTTTAAAGCCAAGTTTTGCACTCATAATTCCTATTGAAAGACCAAGATTACCTGTTGAGCCAACTGCTATTTTATATTTACTTAAAAATTCTTTATATTTTGGCTCGGCAAGTTTTGAATAATCATCTTGAATACTTAGCATATTATTTTCTATTAGCAAATCTTCTGCGTGTTTTAATACTTCATATATTCCACCACGAGCCTTAATAGAGCCTGATATTGGTAAATGCGAATCAAGTTTTATATAAACATCGCCTTGAATACTAGCACCGCTTAATTTTTCTAACTCTTTTTTATAATTATTCACACAAGCTAATGGGCTTTCTATAATACCATTAGTAATATTTGTAGCAGGAAAAATTATCTTAAGTAAAGGTGCAAAACGATTAAGCCTAGCCCTTGCATCATCAATTCTATCAAGCTTAATAGCACCTTTGTTTAATTCATTTAATACATCATTACTTAGATTTGTATTAATCCAACTTGTTTCTTTCATTGCTTTTAGATTTTCAATTAACATTTTTACTCCTTATAAAATTATTGATAAAACATAGCTTAAAACTAAGCCACAAATACTTGCTACTAAAGTCGCACTTGTAAAGTATTTAAACATAGCTTTTACGCTCATTCCTAAGCTTTCTTTTACTAGCCAAAATAAGCTATCAGTTACGATAGTACAACCTATAGCACCACTTCCTATTGCAAGGCATAAAACTTCTTTACTAACATTACTATCCATTTGCAAGACAATTCCTGCTGCACTAATCATAGCAACCGTTGCACTTCCAACACTAGCATGTAAAATAATAGCAATTAACCAAGCTAAAAATACAGGATTTAAACTCAAACTTCCTAAAGTCTGCTTTAATGCTTCGCCAATGCCTGAAGCAATTAATATCTCATTAAAAGCTCCACCTGCTCCTATGATTAATAAAATTGAAGCAATTTGCGTAAATGAATTAGAACTAAATTCCATTAAATTTTGCATAGAATAGCCTTGCTTTAAGCCTAAAGTATAGTATGCTACAAAAACACTTATTAATAGTGCGATAATAGGATTTCCAATGAATGCAAATACTGCATTATCTTTAAATACTAAAGTCTTAAGCAACATTAAAACTAAAGGCAAAAGTATTGTAAAATAAGTAATTGCTGTGCTTGGCATAGAGTTATAAGTAGAACTTGTATTATCAAAAACACTCATCTCATTATCTTTTGAAAAATCAAAGAATTTCAAAAACAAAACCCCACCTATAAAAGCACATATCATACCCACAACTATACTCATCCAAATTACTTGACCTATATCAGCACCTAAAGTAGCTACTATGCTAGTAGCTGCTGGGTGTGGTGGCACCATACAATGAACTGCCATTAGTGAAGTTGCTAATGCTATGCCTATTTTTATTCTGCTAACACCTATTTCTTTAGCTACAACTAAAACTAAAGGCACTAATAAGACAAATCCAACCTCAACAAATACAGGAATACCAGCAATAAATCCAACCAACATCATAACAATATCAGCTCTTTTTTTACCAAGTAGATTTAATAATGATAGGGCTATTTTTTGCGCTCCGCCACTAACTTCTAGCATTTTTCCTAAAATACTTCCACAACCAATAATAACAGCTAAAAATCCTAGCGTCCCACCTACTCCATTTTCAATAATAGAACCGATTTTTGTTAAATCAACACCAGTTATAAGTGCGACAAAAATACTTGCTAAGCTTAATGATAAAAAAGCGTGGATTTTAAGTTTTGTAATACAAAACACAACTAAGGCAATAGAAGCTATTAAGACCGAAATTAAAGCAAAATTGCTCATCTTTTCTCCTTTATTTAAAAATCATCATTTGATTATACCCCCCCCCATCTTTAAAATTTTCTTAAAATAATAATTTTTTTGATTTTTTTTAATAAATTTTCTTAATTTTTCTTACTTTTTCATAAAATATTACAAAAAGTAACAAATTTTTATTAATTTTAGAAAAAATAATAATAAAATTTTATTATTTTTATATAATGAAAATAAGTTAATTTTAAAAAAAGGAGAAATTATGAGATTTAGGTGGCTTATAGCCTTTGTATTTTTCCTAATAGGCTTAATTGCTTATATGGATAGGGCAAATATTTCTGTCGTTGCTAGTTTTATGATGCAAGAATTTAATATAGATAAAACTCAATTTGGCTTATTAAATTCTGCATTTTTTATAGCTTATGCCGCAGCTCAAATTCCAAGTGGTATTTTAATTCAAAAATTTGGCAATAAATTTATGACTATTTTTGCATTAATTTTATGGTCAATTTTTACTATTTTAACGCCACTTGCAGGAACATTTATGCTACTTTTAGTAGTTAGATTTTTATTTGGTTTAGGAGAAGCTCCTATATATCCTAGCAATGCAGCATTTAATAATAACTGGTTTGGCAAAAAAGAAAAAGCAAGAGCAGCTTCATTTTTACTAGCAGGTTCATACTTTGGGCCAGTAATTGCTCCATTTATATCTGTTTGGCTTGTCAATAATTATGGTTGGCATAGTGTATTTTATGTATTTGGTGCGATTGGAATTTTAATCGCCTTGATTTATTATTTTATAAGTTCGTCAAGACCTGAAGATAATAAATTTATTAGTAAAGACGAACTTTTATATATTCAAAGTGAAAGATTTGTAGATGGTATTAAAAAAACTCCTTGGAAAGCATTCTTAAAAAATAAAGAATTTTATGCACTTGGAATTGCATACTTTTTTTGTGTTTATATGACAGGTATGTTTATGACTTGGCTTCCTACATTCTTACTAGAAGCTAAAGGGCTTGATTTAAAAGCTATGGGATTTTACGCTGGAGCTCCTTGGCTTGCTATTTGTATATTTGTTGCACTTGGTGGTGGATTAAGCGATAAGATTTTAAAAATTACAAATAGTTTTAAAAAAGCTAGAACTTATTTAGCAGTTGCTGGATTTTTAATATTTGATATATGCTTATTTTTAGTTGTATATGTTGAAAATACAATGCTTAGTATTTTATTTTTAAGTCTTGGTTTTGGGTTTTTAGGACTTCCTGTTGTTGTATCTTGGGCTGTTGCAGCTGATAAAGGTAGAAGTCAAGCAGCAGCGGTTAGCTCTTGGATGAATTTATGGGGAAATGTAGGTTCAGCGTTTTCGCCTATTTTAGTTGGCTGGATGGCACAAAAATATGGATGGAATATAGCTATATTATTTAATATAATTCCTGTAACGCTTGCTATGATAGCTTATTTATTTGTCAAACCTGACAATGCTTTAGAAAGTAATTAATTTTAATAAAAGGAGAAAAAATGTTTATTTTAAACAAAAGAGTTAGTAAAGTTTCAGATGAAATTCTTAATCTTTATAAAGAGGTTTGCCCTTCAACTATAGGACATATGCAAGATTGTGGTTTTATTAGAAATTTAAAGCCACTTCATAGTGGAAAAAAATTAGTAGGAACTGCTATAACCGTTAGAATACCACACCTTGATTCTACTGCTGTTCATAAAGTATTTGATATTGTAAATGAAGGTGATATTGTAGTAATTGATACTAATAAAGATTATGAAAGAGCACCTTTTGGAGAATTAGTTTGCTATATGGCAAGACACAAAAAAGTTGGTGGGGTAATCATTGATGGTTGTGTAACTGATTTGAATGCTATTAAAAATCTTGGCGTTAATGTTTGGTATAGAAATGTTAGTGCTTTAACAACTAGAATTAAAGGAATTGAAGGCTCAATTAATGTTCCTATTGCTATTGATAATGTTGTTATAAATCCAGGAGATTTGATAGTGGCTGATGATGATGGAATACTGGTTTTAAATCCAGATATTGATAATGTTGAAGAACTTGGCAAAAGAGCAATAAATGTTCAAATCGGAGAAATTGAAACAAAAGCAAAAATAGATAAAGGCATTCCACTTAGCGAAATTTTAGGTGCAAACAAATATTTTGAGGGTTTATGATGAATAAATTAAAAATTGCTTTAGCTCAAATAAAAACTGATAGAAATTATAAAATTAACCTTGAAAAAATTATTGATTTTATGCAAAAGGCAAAATCTTTTGGTGCTGAGCTTGTGGTGTTTCCAGAAACTTCACAGGCTTTTGTGCCTAGTAATGAAGGGATTAATTTTAATACCATTGCTCAAAATATTGATGAAGAATTTGTAACAAGCATTATTAATAAAAGTAAAGAGTTAAATATCGCAGTTGTTTTTGGTTTTTATGAAAAAGATAATGAAAAAACTAAAAATAGCGTAATTTTTGCTGATTGTGGCAAAATAATCCATAAATACTCAAAAACTCACCTTTACGATGCTTTTAGCTATGATGAAAGTAAAGATATAAATGCAAGTAATGAAAAAATAAAAGCCTTTGATACAAAATGGGGCAAAATGGGGATAATGGTGTGTTATGAACTTCGTTTCCCTGAAATTGCTAGAACTTTAGCACTTGATGGTGCAAGGCTTGTATTAGTTCCTACTGCTTGGGTAGATGGCAAATATAAAGATGAGCATTTTATGCTACTTACTAAAACAAGAGCTTTAGAAAACACAATATATTTATGTGCTAGTAATCAAACAGGTAATATCTACACAGGTCGCTCGTGCCTAATAAATCCACTTGGACTTGAAGAAATAAAACTTGGCGTTGATGAAGGTATTCAAATATTTGAAATTGATTTTAATAAAATTGATGAAGTTAGAAAAGCCTTGCCTTGTATATCTCAAAGAAAGCCTAATTTATATAGCCTATAAACTAAATTTCGTATGCCTTAAACATACGAAATTTATAATAATTCAATTAATTGTATTTCATCACTAGCAAGTGTTTTTAAATCATTTGTAAAACCGCTTTTGCTAAATAAAATATATTTTTTAATAGGTAAATTACTATCTATTTTAGTAGCTTTTGCTTTTAAATCTTCTAAAACATTAGTTCCTACTGCTTTATTTTTATATTTACATTCAGCAACTATTAAATAATCTTTAGCGACCCCAACCGCATCAATTTCTGTATTTTTATCCCACCATCTACCGCATTTTAAAAGGTCTTTATGCGTATTTAAAAGATAATTAATCGCTAAATCTTCATACACCCTACTTATAAATTCCATAAAACTTGTCTTAATTATATTAATTACATAATCTGTATTATCAAGTTCAAGTTGAGATTTATAAGGAAATATATATGCAAAATAAAATCTTAAAAAATTATCTTTTATAAAATATAAACTTTTTTTTGATTTTTCTGGATTTTGTTCGGTTATAGGAATAATTTTATAAATAATATCAAGCTCAATTAATTTATCTATAAAAGATGTTATATTATTTGGACTTTTACCTAATTTACTAGCAATATTTCCAATCTTGTGTTCTCCACTAGCAATAATTTTTAAAATTGAAAAATAAGTTATAGGTTCATTGATTTCATTTTGCAATACGAAACTAGCTTCATTATATAAATATGAATTTGGATTTAAAATATTTGCTTTAATATTTTCATAAATATCCCCTTTATCATTTATAAGCTCAAGATATTTTGGAATACTATAAAACACACTATATATTTCTATAAGCTCATTTTTAGTTTTATTAGGAAAAAAATCTTTTAAATACCTAAACTCAAGTGCTTCAAGCTTAATAGCACTAGTTCTTCTACCATATAAAGGAGAATTATATGATAATGTATATTCATATATCATAGAAATAATTGAGCCACATAAAATCAAATGAATATTTTTATTCTTAAATATCTCATCACAAATATACTGAAATTGCGATGGAATAGAATTATCAAGCTTTGCAAGATATTGAAACTCATCAATTACTATTACTATTTTTTCATCTATTTTATTTGCTACATATAAAAATAAAGTTTTAATATCATTTATTTGAATTTGTTTTAATAAATCATCATTATAAAAATTAGCTAATTCATCTTTCATTCTATTAATTGTAATGTTAATATTTTCAAGGCTTGATAAAAAATAAAAAGCTTTTTTATCTTTTATATATTCTTTAATAAGTCTAGTTTTTCCAACCCTACGCCTACCATAAAGAATAGTGAAAGTAAAACCGATTTTATTAAATTCATCGTTTAAAGTTTTTAAATGTTTTTCTCTATTAACAAACATATTTAACCTTTATCGTTTTTAAATTATTATAATCTAAAAACGATAAATTTTAATTTATTCAAAACTTTTTATGTTTTCTAAATCTAAGACTTGTTTTTTAATTTTTTCTGAAAGATTTTTATCATTTACATTTGCATTAAATTTCTCAAGTAATTCATCTAAACTTAAAGCATTATCTGGATTACCTTTATTAATTTTTACTTCTTTAATAATAGTGCTTCCATTATTAAGCGTTGCTTTAAATTTGCCACAAAAATACTTTGGAAATCCACCTGAAATATATTTTTCATATTTAATTTTTTTAGCAAAATTAACAATCTCTTCACGATTTAATTCATTATAAGAATTTAAATTCACTTTACCATCTATAAACATATAACTTATTAAATACGCAAATGAAAATTTTGCTTCATAATCTGTTTTTGGATTGTGCTTTTTTTCTATAGGGTCGCATATAAAAGAAATAGGAACGCTATCTACATAGCATAAAATCTCCTTTATATCATCAGGCTTTAAACCATCATTTTTAAGTTCTTTAGCACAATCAATAAGCCCGTGTGCGAAATGACAACTTGGATATGGCTTAATTGATACTTCTTTTACCATATAATCTTTTCCTAAATTTTTATCAAGCCTTGTCTTATCGCATTCATCTTCTATACCAAATGCTCTAAAGATATTATCACGACCTTCAAAAATACTAACAGGAGCAAAAAGACCAGCTTTTGCATATTCACAAGCTCTAATTCCATTTAAAACCGCACTTGCTATATGAAGTATTTTAGAATTACTTCCATTACTTAAAAACTCATTTATCCCACCTGCAAAACTAGCAGCAAAACCTAAAGCATTGATTGTTTGCGAAACACTTAAATCATTGATAACACAAGCTGCAGCACTTGCTCCAAAAACTCCAGCAATAGCACTTGTATGAAAACCATTTTTATGAAATGTCCCATTACTAGCAACCCCAATTCTTCCTGCAACTTCCCAACCCATAATAAAAGCTTTTAATATTTTTTTACCATCGTTTGTTTTAGAAAATCCATAACTAAGACAAAGCGGGGTTAAAATAGCACTTGCGTGAAGTATAGCTTCTGTTAGAGTATCATCAAAATCAAGTATATGAGAACTCATAGCATTTATCATAGCAGCATTAAGTGGGGTAGCCTTAAATTCACTACCCCAAATGCTTGTATTAGCATTCTCTTCTTTAAATGCCTTAATGGTTTTTAAAATAGCATCATTTTTGCTACCCGCAAGAGCAACTCCAATGGTATCTAACATCAATTCTTTTGCTCTAGTTTTTACATCAGCTGGTATATCTTCATAACTTTTATTTACTACAAATTCAGCTAATTTTTCACTATAAAGCATAATTAATCCTTTAAAATCTCTGCATTTTTAATTTTTTCTAAAAACTCATCAACTAATTTTGGTGCATATCCAACATAAGTAGTAGCATCAAGTAAAGCATCTATTGATTTTTCATCTAAAACTTCTCTTACTCTGCTATCTGCTAATAAAACTTCTTTGAATGTTTTATTATTTTCAATTCCAATCATAGCATTTTCATATACAATCTCATGAGCGTGTTGTTTTCCAAAATGCTCACTTAATGCAAACATAACCCTTTCGGCTAAAACAAAACCTTTTAAAGTATTAAGGTTATTTAACATTGAATCTTTTTTAACTTCTAATCCGCCTAAAGCTGTTTTCATATTATCAAGAACACAAGAAAGCATTAAAAAGATTTCAGGAAGTAATTTCCATTCCATTTTCCATACTTGTCCATCTCTTTCGTGTTCGTGTCTTTCAATATCGCTTAAAATTGCAATATTTGCTTTTAAAGTATTGCTAACTGTTACAGCATTTTCGCTTATTGCTGGATTTCTTTTATGTGGCATTGTAGAGCTTCCTACTTGACCTTTGCCAAATGGTTCAGCCACTTCATTTACTTCATTATGAGATAAAATCAAAATCTGATGAGCTATTTTATTAAATGTAGCATTTATATTAGCTAATACATATCCAAGCTCAATAAATCTATCTCTTGCTGGTTGCCAAGAAATATAAGGAACTTTTAATCCTAAACTCTTTATTGTTAGTTTTTCAACTTCATTATGTTTATCACTTAAACTAGCTTTAGTGCCAACTGCACCAACTATAAGACCTACATAAAGTCTTTCTTCGCATTCAAGTATTCTTTCATAATGTCTATTAAGCTCATCAAGCCAAATAGCAACTTTATGTCCAAAAGTAATAGGAAGAGCTTGAAGCGCTAAAGTTCTTCCCATCATAGCTGTATTTTTATGCTCTACTGCTAGTTTTTTTAAAGATTTTGCTATGATTTTTAAATCATCTTTTATAAGCTTTAAAGCTTCTTTAAATTGTAAAACAAACCCAGTATCCATAATATCTTGAGTAGTTACCCCAAAATGAACAAATTCTCCATATCCATTCTCGCAAGCTTTTTCTAAGCCCCTAACGGTTGGAACTAATGGATGTTTTGTCTTTTTATATTCATTAAATATAAAATCCATATCCATATATTTATAAAATGATTTTTTAGCTATTTCTGTAGCTGCAGCTTCTGGGATAATGCCAAGCTTTGCTTGAGCTTTTGCAAGTGCAGCTTCAACATCAAGCCATTTTTGAATTCTATTTTCTTCACAAAAAATATCACGCATAGCTTTTGTGCTCCAAGAATCACCTAATAATCTCATATCAAATACACTAATACCTGTCATAATTTCTCCTTTTATTTAATTTTATTAAATGCTTGCTCTAAATCAGCTATTAAATCACTAACATCTTCTAAACCTATATGAAATCTCACAAAAACCCTACTACTATCAACTTTAGTAGCAGTTCTTGGTGGCATAGTAACCGTTGCAAGACTTTCATATCCACCCCAACTAGCACCTATTGAAAAATATTCTAAATCATCTACAAATTTAATAGCTTGTTCTTTGCTAATTCCTGAATTAAATTCTATAGTTACCATACCATTAGTTCCTATGAAATCTCTTTTAAATATTTCATTGTTTGGATGGGTTGGTAATTTTGGATAAAAAATATTTTTAATTTCTTTTCTTGTTTGTAAAAACTCAACAACCTTATCTGCATTTTCTTCGTGATTTTTAAGTCTAATTCCAAGAGTTCTCATACCTCTAAGAACCAAATAACAATCATCAGGACTTGTAGTTAAACCTAAAGCTTCTGGTAATTCATTAAAATTTTTGTATTCTTTTTCATTAACAATCACACAACCCATAACAACATCAGAATGTCCGCTAAGGTATTTTGTAGCTGCAATTACGCAAATATCAACCCCAAGTTTTATAGGATTTGATAAATATGCACTTGAATATGTGCTATCAATTGCTACAGGTATATTGTGTTTGTGTGCTATTTCGCATAATTTAGGAACATCAATTATTTCATACATAATAGAACCAGGGCTTTCACATAAAATAAGTTTTGTATTTGGCTTTATTTTACTTTCAACATCACTAGCATCTGCTTTTAAAAACTCAACTTCTACTCCAATTTTATTTAAAAACAAATCACATATAGTTCTAACAGGTCCATAAATTCCATCAGTTATTAAAAAATGTGCGTCCTTACTTGCATAATTTAATAAAACCATAGCAAGTGCTGCAAGTCCTGTTGGATAAAGCGAAGCTCTAAATCCACCTTCTAGCTCACATAATAATTTTTCAAGTTCAAAAGTAGTTTCAGTTCCCCTTGCACCATAACTTAAAACTCTTTGCGTTTTTCTAAGCTCACGATATTCTTGCCAAGTTTTATGGTCTTTAAATAATATAGTTGAAGCTCTCATAACACTAGGATTTACTGCTTTTACAGGTAAATCCTGACCACGACCTAAATGAATTAATTTTGTTTTAGTTTTCATATTCTCTCCTTTTTTTAAATATAAATACAAGTGCAAATAATATTTACAATACCAGCTACTATCATAGGTATTGCTGTTCTTTTTACAACCGCAAATGGGCTAACTTTAGCAATTCCTGCTACTGCTAAAATAGCAGGTGCAATTGGACTTACGCATCTTCCAAATCCTGTCATTATTTGAATAGGTGCTATCATCATAATTGTTTCAACATTAAAAGATTTTGCAATATTTGGAATTAATGGTGCAAAACTAAAAAATGCTGCATTTCCTGAACCCATCAAAAATGCTGATAAAGAAAGTAAAATTGATACAAATATAATTATTGCTAATACACCAAATCCAGCGTCTTTTGCAAAATTAATTAAAGTATCCACAAAACCTATTGATAAAAGCCCAGCAGCAAATACTTGACCGCATACAATAAGGCTTACGGTTATTACAAATAAATGTCCCATACCTTTAAAAAATACCATAATAGAATTTAAAGTTTCAATTACGCTTTTATATCTAATCATTTCAAAAATAATTGCTGCAAATGTAGAAATCATCATAGCTACAGGAACATTCATTTTTATGCTACTTCCAACAACTTTTGAAAATCCTAATATTAAAATTAGTGGAATTATTGGCAATATCGCATAAATTTTTGGCGGATATTTTGTTTTATTTTCGCCATTTTCACTAAGTTCTTTTTCAATTTCATCTTTATTAAACACAAAATTATCTTTTTTATCAAAATATTTAGATGTAAAATAAATAGCAATCGCAACAGCTAATATAATAGGTATAGTAGTTGGTAATTGATACTGAACAAAATAAGTAGCTGGATCAACTCCTGCTGTTTTAGCAGCTAATATAACATTACCACTTCCAGGGCCATGGTCAATATATTGACAAGTCCCAATAACTGTTAATGCTGATAATTTTGAAACACCAGTCCTAACCAAAATAGGATACATAGTAACCATAAGTAAAAGTCCAAGTCCAGCGTGAGATGGTATAAAAATTACCAAAAATTGTGTAACAAAATAAGAAACTATTAAAAGCATATAAGGAGATTTTACCATACTAAGTGGCTTTTCAAAAACCTTAAATAAAGCATAACTAGCCCCAACATGCTCCATATACGCACTAAAACCTGCTATACACATAAGAGTAAGCCCAAGACCACTAAGTGTAGAAGAAAGGTTTTTATTAAAAACTTCAAAAAGATTAAAAAACCAAAAATTTAAATCCCCTTTAGCGTCTAAAACTTTGCTAGTAAAAATAGCATTACTATCGTGCATAGTCGCAACTAATAATAAAAACAAACCACTAAGCAACAACGCCATATGAGCATTTATCTTTTTTGCAAGCATAAAAACTAATATAGCAATTGCTACTAGTGAAAACAAAATGCTAAACATCTCAACTCTCCTTTAAAAATAAAATTATTATTTTGAAGTAAATTTAATAAAATTTTCTTAAAATTAGATAAATTTAAGAAAATTTTAGTAAAAAAGTAATATTTTTTATTATTTTTTATCAATTAATATTTTTTTGCTAATATTTTTGCAAAATTTTTCAAAAAAGGAGAAAAAATGAATTATCCAAAGGCTATTGGACCTTATAGTGTGTGTGGTAAATCAGATGATTTAGTATTTGTTAGTGGTCAGCTACCAATTGACCCTAGTACAGGAGAGTTTGTAAAAGGCGATATTAAAGAGCTTACAAGACAAAGTTTAAGAAATATAAAAGCTATCTTAAACGAGCAAGGTTTAGATATGAATAATGTTATAAAAACAATGGTTTTATTAGCTGATATAAATGATTTTGCAGCAGTTAATGAAGCTTATGCTGAGTTTTTTAAAGAGCCTTTCCCTGCTAGAAGTGCATTTGCAGTAGCAGCATTACCAAAAGCATCAAGAATAGAAATAGAAGCGATAGCTAAAAAATAATTCCGGTGAAAATCCGGATTTAAATTCCGTAAAGTATTTTTACTTTTAAAATCAAGTTTTTATTAATTGTTTATAAGATAAAATCAGTTCTTTAATTTAAGGAGATGAGATGTTAAATAATTTATTAGTATTTGATTATGAAGACGTGCAATTAATCCCTGCAAAATGTATAATCAATTCAAGAAGCGAATGCGATACTAGCGTAAGGCTTGGTAATAGAACTTTTAAACTACCTGTAGTTCCTGCAAATATGCAAACAATCATTGATGAAGAATTAGCGATTTCATTTGCTAGAAGTGATTATTTTTACATTATGCATAGATTTGAGCCTGAAAAAAGATTAGACTTTGTAAAAAAAATGCAAGAATTAGGGCTTTTTGCGTCAATTTCTGTTGGCATTACTCAAAAAGAATACGAATTTATTGATGAATTAAAAGCAAATGAACTATATCCTGAATATATTACAATTGATATTGCTCACGGACATAGCGACAATGTAATTAAGATGATTAAATACATTAAAAGCACATTAAAAACTAGCTTTGTAATAGCAGGAAATGTCGGAACTCCTGAAGCTGTTAGGGATTTAGAAAATGCTGGAGCTGATGCAACTAAGGTTGGTATTGGACCTGGTAAGGTGTGTATTACTAAGCTTAAAACCGGTTTTGGGACTGGCGGTTGGCAGCTTGCAGCGCTTCGCTGGTGTGCTAAAAGTGCTAAAAAGCCAATAATTGCAGATGGTGGTATTAGAAATCACGGAGATATAGCAAAATCAATTCGTTTTGGAGCTACTTTTGTAATGATAGGCTCATTATTTAGCGGACACGAGCAAAGTCCTGGAAAAACCATAGAAATTGATGGTAAAAAAATGAAAGAATATTATGGCTCAGCAAGTGAATTTCAAAAAGGTGAGCGTAAAAATGTAGAAGGTAAAAAAATGTATGTTCCATTTAGGGGAAATATTTTTGATACCTTAAATGAAATGAGAGAAGATTTGCAAAGCTCAATTTCTTATGCAGGTGGAAAAGAACTTCGTGATATTAGAAAAGTTGATTATGTAGTTGTTAAAAACTCAATCTTTAACGGAGATACTATCTAATTAATAAATTTTCCTAATTTAGCTATAAATTAGGAAAATACATACTCTATTAAATAATTTTTTTAATTTAAATTCTAAGCTAGTAGTTATATTTCTTACAATAAAGAGCAATAATCACATAAATACAAGCTATAAAATATAAAAACAAAAAGCTAAAAACAGCTATTGCATTAACAATATCATAAAATAATCCAATCCTATCAAGGGTAATAAAACTAATATAATAAGAAAGAATTGAAATAACAAAAACAAATCTAAAAAATCTCTTATTTAGCTTAGAAAAATCATTAAAAATATAAAAAATCTCACAATATAAAAACGGAGTAAAAACTACGAATAAATGTGAAGCTAGTATGAAAATAGCAAAACCATATTTCTTCTCAATCAATGTTATCAAAATTAGCAAGATTGCAAAAAAATTAAAAAATATGAAAAATCTAGGCTTGATTTTAGTATCAAAATTAAGCATAAATGCATTTGCAAATGAGCTTGAAGCTTGTATTTCACTTATATTTTTATCTTTAAAGCACGATAAAATTAGCATAAAAATTATGTTTAAAACAAAAGTTAAAATAAAGAATAAAATAAAACTACAAATATTAAAAATAATAAATCCAAAAATCACAAAAAACCTTAAATATTTATTAGTAATAACCGCATTTAATCTCTGAATATTAGTTATTGTTAAAAATAAATTAATCACAAAGGATAAATATAAATACAAACAAGAATAAACATCACTAGCAAGATTAAAAAACGGGTCATTATTAAATGTAAAAATAGTGTATTTAGCTAAGATAAAACGGACAAAAACCCCAGTGCATTTTAAAACGAAAAAAGACAAAAGACACAAAATTACGATATTTATACTTGATAAAATATGAGTTGTTGAACTGATTTTTGATTTTAAATCCATATTAAGTGCTGTTATAATACTAGCTTTCATATTAATTCCTAATTTAAATTCTTTTAATTTTAAAATATAAAATCATCACAAGATTGAATTTCAACTAAAATTCCTAGTTTATATGCTTAAATTAAACTTAATTAATTCATATATTAAATTATCATTATAATTTTTCTAATTTTTATTTTGCTAATTAATAATTTTTATTATAATAAAATAAATTTAATTTAAAAGGAAATAAAATGTTAGGGAAAAATCTTTCTTTAAAAGCTCAATTATTCATTGGTTTTGCTAGTATTCTTGCATTTATTTTAATCATATTTTTTAGCGGATATATTAAAATTAATAGCGTAAATAATGATTTAAACGAAATTAGCGATGTAAATGCTGTAAAACAAAGGTATGCAGTTGATTTTAGAGGTAGTGTGCATGATAGAGCAATAGCTATTAGAGATGTTGTTTTATTAAGTGATAAAAACGAGATAAATAATGCTATATCTTTAATTGATAAATTAGAAAACAATTACAATGTAGCAGCTAATAATATGGCAAAAATATTTGCAAATGCTAATTTGGTAGATGATAAAGATAGATTGATTTTAGAAAAAATTAAAGGCGTAGAAGCAAAAACTCTTCCTTTAATAAAAGAAATAATTCAATATAAAAACAATAATGATACAAATAAAGCTCACGAAATATTATTATCTCAAGCAAGAGATAGTTTTGTTACTTGGCTAAATGTTATTAATGAATTTATTGATTATCAAGAAGCAAAAAATCAAGCATTAACAAAACAAGCAAGAGGGACAATTAGCAGCTTTTTAAGTAGTAGTATAGCAATTAGCATAGTTGCATTTTTAGTAGCGATTTTCTTAGCACTTTATATAACAAGATTGATTATTAGCTCACTTGGTGGAGAAGTAAAAGACGCAGTTAAAGCAGTAATTAGCATATCACACGGGAATTTAGATACTAAAATTGATACTAAGTATAAAGATAGTATGCTATATGCTTTAAAAGAAATGGAAAATAAATTAAAAGATATTGTAGGAGAAGTAATTCATTCTTCAAAAGAATTAGAAAATAGTGCAAAAGAAGTAACAAATGCTTCAAATAATGCTAGTAAATTATCAAACGAACAACAAAACAAATCAAGAGAATCTTTAGAAAATATAAACAATGCTAGAATAGCTATGCAAGATGTATTAAATATAGCAAATCAAACGAAAGAAAATTCTCAAAAAACGGTTGAATTATCAAATAATGGAATTAATTCTATGAGAACTACAATTAAAGAAATAGAAAAAATCACAGAAACCGTGCATTATTCTTCAGAGCAAATCAAAATGCTAGATAAACACTCAACCGAAATTAGCAATAGTGCAGAATTGATTAAAGAAATCACAGAGCAAACAAATCTTCTTGCATTAAATGCTGCAATTGAAGCAGCTCGTGCAGGAGAGCATGGGCGTGGATTTGCAGTTGTAGCTGATGAGATTAGAAAATTAGCAGAAAAAACTGACACAGCAACAAATGAAATATCAAATATGATTTCAATAATACAAAGCGAAACTCAAGCAACGGTTGATGCTATTCAAACAGCAGTTCCACAAGTAGAAAGCGGAATGAGACTAGCTAATGAAGCTAATTTGATTTTAGAGCAAATCAGCCATCAAGCAAATGATTCATTATTAAAAGCTAATGAAGTAAGTAATGCTGCTAACGCACAAGTAGAAAAACTTCAAAGCCTAAATAACGATATGATAAGTATCACAAAAAGCTCTGAAAATACCAATAAATCTATGCAAGAAAACACACACGCAGCAAATAGCTTAAAAGAAATTGCAAATACCTTAACACAACATATAAAATATTTTAAAATATAAAAAGATTTTTATCCTAGTTTTTGCTAGGATAAAAATTAAATATCAAAACTTATCAATAATCTTTATTAATAATTCTTGTAATTTAATAGCAATACTAGGAGTATAATCAATATCTTCAATCAAATTATCAGACACAATTCTAATAGCTAAAAACGGCACATTAAAAGCTTTAGCAACTTGAGCAGCAGCTACACTTTCCATCTCTTCAACGCTTGCATTATAGGTTTTATTCCAAAGATGAAGCATTAAGATTTCTTTATTAAACGCATCAGCACTAGCTATATTTACCTTTAAAACCCCTTTAGGAGCTAGGCTTATAAATTTATTTACTAAAGTTTCATCACTTGTAAAATACTCATTTTTTAAATCTTCATTATTTGCATCTAGCAAAGTTAGTGGAGCTATCATTGGCTCTTTTGCTAAAGGGTTGATAGTATATAAACTCTTAGGAGTTTTGTAAGAATTTGCATTATAAATTCTATCTCCTACAACTATATCTCCTAATTTAAGACCTTCTACAATAGCACCTGCTGTGCCTTGATTTATAATAATATCAGGCTTAAAATAAGTTATGCCTAAAGTTGTGGCTGCTGAAGCATTTACAAGACCTATTAAAGTCCTTGATACTACAATATCTTTTCCTTTAATTTTGCCTTCATAAAATATATAACTACCGATTTTAACTACCTTTTTATCACTCATAGCATTTACTAAAGTATCAATCTCAATAGGCATTGCACCTTGAATTAAAATCCTAGCAAAAATAAAGCTAGGAATTAATAATATTAATAGTTTTCTCATTTATTATCCTTAGGTAATAAAATCTCAAGCAATATAG
The DNA here is from genome assembly GCF_020138135.1 of Campylobacter sp. RM12647. NCBI lineage: Bacteria > Pseudomonadati > Campylobacterota > Epsilonproteobacteria > Campylobacterales > Campylobacteraceae > Campylobacter > Campylobacter sp. RM12647. Next base: position 48,163 of record NZ_JACGAS010000009.1, read on the forward strand.
CACTAAATCCTGCAGTTGCAACTGCTGAGCCAAATAGATTTTTAAACACATCAGGTAAATGCTCTAAAATAAGTGGTTGAGTGCTTACTCCTAAACCTAGAGCAAGTGAAATTGAAAGTATCATAACAGAACGCTTATTTAATTCTTCTCTTGAAATTATCTTAATTCCAGTTGCAGCAATTGTTCCAAACATTACTAAAATAGCACCACCAATTACAGGTTCAGGTATTCTTAAAGCAAACTCTGCAACAATAGGAAAAATCCCACAAATCATAAGCATAATACAAACAATATATCCAACATAACGACTTGCAACCCCGCTTAGTGCAATTACTGCGTTGTTTTGACCAAAACAAGAATTTGGAAAGGTATTAAAAAATGCTGATACTAAAGAGTTAAACCCATTAGCAAATACCCCACCCCTTAATCTTCTTTCATATATTTCGCCTTTCATTGGCTGATGACTTAGCTCACTTGTAGCACTAATATCGCCAATGGTTTCTAGTGAAGTAACTAAAAATATTATCGCAAATGGCAAAATTAGGCTAGTTTCTATGCTAAGACCATAAAACAATGGTTCAGGAACTATAAATAAATTAGCTGAATGCACATTACTTAAATCAAATCTACCTAAAAATGTAGCAAGTATTAAACCAATAATAATTGAGAAAAATAAAGCTCCAACTCTAAAAATAGGCTTTTTAAAAGAGTTAAATACTACAATTGATAATAATACTACCCCACTTAAAGCTAAGTTTTCTAAACTTGCAAATTGTAAATTCGCAGGAATATCCTTGCTCATACTAGCAAATCCACCGCCTGCACTAATAAGTCCTGCACTAATTAAAGTAAGACCTATTATCATTACAACAATTCCACAAACTAGATTTGAAATAATTCTTTTCACATATTTTAAACTAATTGATACTAGCATTTCAGTGATACTACATAACATAAGAGTTCCAAAAATTGCTGCTAAAATCTCTGCATCACTTAGGTTTTGATTTCTTAATACTAAGCCACCTGTAATGATTGCTGAAACGAAATTAAAGCTTGTTCCTTGAACACTTAATAAACCTGAACCAATTTGAAATTTTCCAACCTTTAAAGTCATCATTTGAATAAATCCAGCCACCCCACTAGCAAATAATGACATAGAAATAATCCTAGTAGCATTTTCAGGGCTAAGTCCTAATTCTTTTCCTATTAATAATGAAGGAGTTATTACTGCTACAAACATAGCTAATAAATGAACAAGTGCAGCTAAAACAGCACGCACAAACGGAGGCCTATCTTCTAATTTATATATTAATTCATCTTTCATTTTATTCCTTTGTAATCTTTAAAAACTCTAATAACCTAAATGCTACATACTCATAGCCCGACTTAGTAAGATGTGTATTTTTTAATGATTTTTTATCATTTATCCAAGCAATTTTTCCCCCTTCTTTTTGCATTAAATTATCTATATCAAAAATATAAACACCACTTGTCTTTGCCACTTGTTTGATTAAAGTTTTTACTAAAGCATTATTCTCTCCTTTAACATAGTTTTTATTCACAAATAATGTTGGTTCTGGTGGGATTAATAATATTATTTTTGATTTTTTTGTTTTGAAAAGTTCTATAATATTTAAATAGTTATTAATGAAATTCTCTTGATTAATCTTATTTGACACACTCTCATTTGTGCCAAAAGAAAATATTATTAAATCATAATCTAATTTCTTAGCAACACTTTTAGCTAAGTTATAATCTATTCTTGAATAATTAAAAATACTAGCTCCATTAATACCTAAATTATCAATATAACTAGAATTATTAGTAATAAAACCACCGATTTTATTTGCCGTTGTAGAAAAATTAATCTGATTTGTATTTTTTTGATAATTTTTTATATTCCAAATTCCTGATTTAAATTCTAAATACTCAACATTATTAGCCTTGAATTTAAGATTTATATTAATTTCACATTTTGCATTGCAATTTGCATTAATTCCACCAAAACTTAAATTAGTTTTTGTATTTATCAAATACTCTACATTAAATCCTAAATTATTATAATCTGCTAAATACTGATTGTGCCATTTAGGTAAAATCGCAGGAACAAATCCTAAAGAGTGAATATTTAAAGCCTTTCTAAAATATTCGGGAATATAATCACTTGCTAAATGAGAATCTCCTATAAATGCTATTTTTTTATAAGGAATTAAAAGATTGCTTTTAGGTTTTACTTGGATTTCTTTTGGTTTATCAGACTGAAAATTAACTAAATTTGTTTTAACTTTTGCTTCTTTGCTTACAAGAATTTCATTTTGGCTTTTTTGAGATATTTTAGGGGATTTATAAATCTTATCTGTTTTTATCTCTTTTATAAATAAACTATCCACATAACTACAAGATGAAAAAAATATAACTATACTAAGATAAATAATAATTCTCATTGTATTTCAACTGTTTTAAAAAAATCTTGTGAAATCAACTCATACCCAAGTGGAGTAAAGTGTATGCCATCATTTGACCTAATCCTTTTGCTTTTGCCATCTATCTTGATATAAAAATCAAAATGCTCGGTTAATACAGAATCTAATTTTATGAATTGATAATTATTTTTTTTAGCCAATTCATAAAATACTTCATTTAATATTTTTATTTTTTCATTTTGCTCATCGTTTTTAACTACAGGTAATTCATACCAAAAAATATTAGCGTTATAATCTCTTGTAATTTTTACAAGTTCATCAATTCTTTTTGTATAAAAACTCTTCCATTCACTATCGCCAAATTTTAATACCTTGTTGTTTTCATTAGCATTCCATAAATCATTTACACCTACTAAAATTACTACATTTTTAATTGCACTTTCTTGTAAAGAAGATTTTAAAACCTTTGCATAATCATAGTATTTTTTCCTAAGTAATCCTGTACTTTGCTTTGCTAAATTCTCACATTTAATATTTTGTTTTTTTAAAGAATTGCATATGCTTAGCCCAACACCTTGCATTAAACTATCGCCTAATAAAATTACTCCATTATCTTTACTTAAAACTAATTTTTGATTATTGTGAATTTCTTGCTTAGCAATTAGCTTAATCATATATAAAGTATCAAGATAGCATTTATGAAATACCTTTATTTTATTATTGTTTTCATTGCTTATTTGTGGTTTTATTTCTTTTACCTTTGTAAAAAACACATTGTATTCTAAGTATTCTTTAAATTCATTACTTTTTTTAAAAAATGCAAAATCTAAATCTATATTTTTATGATAATTTACTTCATAATATTCTTTTAAAGAGTCGTTAAATAAGCTAATAAAAATAATGCTTGAACTAATAATTATTAAAACAAATTCTCTCATTAAAACCCTGCATATATAAAGTTAGGAATTCCACTTGGCATATAAATAAACACAATTAATAAAACTAGATTAATTACAATAATTTTTATAAAAATATTTAAATGTCTTAAAATATTTACAACCAATGCTAAGTGGTTTTTAGAATAAAAATTAATTATAAATAAAATAAATACTACTAAAAATATATAAATTTCTCTTTTATCAATGAAATTAAATTTCAAGAAAAATGAAAAATATTCTCTAACCTCATCAAAACTCACAAAATAAAAAAAGCTCCAAACAATGCTAATATAAGTAAAAGTTATAAATGAAGCTACAAATTTATTAAACCTATAAGAAAATAAAGAAATAAAAATCAGCCCTAAAGCGTGAGCTAAACCCCATAAAGCAAAATTATACGAATTTCCGTGCCAAATACCCGAAATAACAAAGGCAATAATAATATTTAAGCTTGTTCTATTTACCCTATTTCCACCAAGTGGAATATAAATATAATCACGAATAAAACTTGATAAACTAATATGCCATCTTTTCCAAAAATCTTGAATATTTCTAGCTTTAAATGGATTATTAAAATTCTTAGGCAATTTAAAGCCAATCATTAAAGCAAATGCGGAAACTAAATTAATATAAGCACTAAAATCTAAATATAGTTTGATTGAATACAAGTAAAAACAATTTAATAAACCTAAAAAACTTAAATTATTTAAATCATTTAAAAATGCGTAAAAATACTTATCCACAATAGGTAAAATCAAAAATACTTTTACTAAAGCAAATAATAAATTAGCTAGTATTAAATCCTTGTGTTTAAAGCGTTTTAAAGTATTAAATTGCTTAATAAAATCAACATATCTAAATATAGGACCACTAACAAAAGTAGCAAAAAAACTAAGATAAGTAAAAAGCGTTAAATAACCAACTGGCTCTTGTTTTTCTTTATACACCCAAACAATATAAGTAATTGCATTAAAAGTATAAAAACTAAGCCCTAAAGGAAAAATTATATCAGCAATCATAATATCAAAATAGCTTAGAACATAATCAACACTATCTTTAATACTTGAATAATATTTGAATATACATAGATTTAACACTATAAAAAATATAGCAGTATAAAAGATATTTTTAGAATTCCTAACATAAACGCTCAAAGCAAAAAAATGAATAAAAAAACTAAAAACAAGCACTACTAATAAGCAATAAGGATTAAATAAATATAGTATTAGTATATTAAACCCTAACAATAAAGCATTTTGCTTATTTTTGCCTAGCAAATTAAATACAATGAAAAATATAAATATTAATATTAAAAACTCAACAGAAAAAAAGCTCAAATCAATATTCCTTTAAAACATTTGCTAAGAATTTAGCACCATTTACATTTTCATATTCATATAAATTATTAGCGTATTCTAAGGCATTTGTTTTAAGTAAATTCAATACAAATTCTTTATTTAAATTCTTTTCTTCACAAATAAATGCTAGTTTGTTTTCTACTAAATGCAAGGCATTAAAATATTGATGATTTTTATAAGCATATTTATACGGCACAAAAAGTGTTGGCAAAGCTATGTTTATTAGCTCAAAACTAGCACTAGCACCTGCTCTACTAATAGCAAAATCAGCTTCTTGCATATATTTATCAATCTCTTTTGAAAAACCTATTAGTGTTGGTTTAATTTCGTATTTCTCATACGCTTTTTCGTATTTATCATACTCTTTAGCACCACATTGATGAATTAATTTAATATTTAATTTTAATAATTCAGGATAAAGCTCTAATGCAAAATCATTCAAAAATCTAGCTCCTTGAGAGCCACCTATTATTAAAATTGTTTTAATTTCGGTTCTTTTTCTTTTATTGAGTGCAAATTTTTCTTGCACAGGGTAAGGGCAAAACTCTTTTTCATAAGCTGAAAAAAACCTTTTAGCAAATGGTTTTGTAAGGCGATTTGCAAGACCCATTTTTGAGTTTTGTTCGTGAATTATTAGTGCTTTAAAACTAATAATTGCAGCTATACTAGCAGGCACACTTGAATATCCACCAACGCTTAAAACACAAGTAATTTTATGCTTTTTAAATATTTTAAGGCATTCAAAAACTAAAGCTATTAAAGAAAATAAAACTTTAATCTTGCCTAAAATTCCTTGATTTACGAAACCACTACTTTTTAAAAAATAGCAATTGCTACCTTCAAACCATAAACTATCTTGTCCTTTAGTGCTACCTATATAAACAAACTCATCTAATTCTTTTGACACAGCTTTAGCTACTGCTAAATGCCCGCCTGTTCCACCACCAGTAATTGCTATCATTCTTTATTTTCCAAATTAATATTTTCTCCTGTATTTTTAAAAATACTTAATAATATTCCAATAGCTATAGAATTAGCCAACATAGAGCTACCCCCGTAGCTTAAAAACGGCACTGCAATTCCTTTTAAAGGAATTAAAGAAATAATTCCACCAATATTCATTAAAAAAGTAGCCATAATACAAACACCATAGCCTATACAAAACAAATAATTTTGCTTATTTTTCATATAAGTTGATAGTTTTAATACCGAAGCTATTAAAAAACCAAATAATAAAGAAACAAACAAAAATCCTAAAAATCCTATTTCTTCGGCAATGCCTGATAGGATAAAGTCAGTATGAACCTCACTTAAAAATCCTAATTTAAAAACCCCTAATCCAAATCCTTGCCCTAATAAATCTCCATTTGTAATAGCATTTAAACTATGTGATATTTGATAAGGCTCACTTGAATGGGCTATTTTAAGACTTTCTTGAATGCTTTCAGGGAAAATTGGTAAAACAAAATCTTGAATACTACCCCACCACTCAAGCCCTCTTTCAAGTCTTCTAGGATTATAAGCTATTAATGAAATTCCAGCAGCAATTGCAGCTAAAAATAAATATAAAATATTTCTAAACCTAACCCCAGCAGCTAATGCCATAATAAACAATGTAACAGCAGTTACAACACATTGTCCTAAGTCATTTTGAGTAATATAAGCATAGCCAAAAATAAAACAATATATAGCTATAGTTGGAGCTAATAATCGCAAATCTTGTAAAAATTTTCTTTTATTTTCATCAATCTTTCTTGAATATGTAAAAGCCAAAAAAGCTATAAAAGAAATTTTTACAAATTCTAATGGTGCAATGGAAAAACCAAAAAGCCTAATCCATCTTCTAGCTCCTTTAGTTTCAACAACTAACGAAGCAGGTAAAAATGGTAAGACAAAACAAGCTAAAACACTGCAACCTAAAATAACATATAAAATTCTATAACAAGCCTTTTCGCTAATTAATTGAAAGGTAAAAATAATAAGCACTCCAACAATCGCAAAAAGGGTTTGAGAAAATAAAAAACCATAAGGAGATTTTTGTCCCCCATAGTTAAAAAAACCCATAGAAAAAACAAAAACTATGCTAAACATCATAAGTATTAGCACTATTTCAAAAATTCTTAAATGGGTTTTAATCAATTTTATTGCCTTTTGCCACTAATTGATTGTAAAGCTATTATTAATTCATCTAAATTTTCATAAGGAATATGAACTTTCCATTCTGGAATATTTTCTTTTAAACACACAGCTATGCTTAAAACATCATTGCTACCATCTCCATAAGGGTTTTTAATATTAGCTAATGATATTTTGCCACTTTGAGTGCCTTTGAGTAAAATTGAACTAATTAGTTCAGCTTTCATTTATTAATCCTTTTTAATTTTGCTTGCATTTTTAGCCACTCACTTTGCTCCATTATAGGAAATCCACCATAAACCTTACCACCAGCTAAATCTTTACTAACTCCGCCCCTAGCAGCAATAATAGCACCATCGCCAATTTTTAAATGCCCACTCGTTGCACTCTGACCGCCCATTACGACAGCATTTCCAAGCTCACTTGAACCCGCAAGTCCTGTTTGAGATACTACTAAGCAACCTTGACCTAAAACACAATTATGTCCTATTTGAACTAAATTATCAATTTTAGTGCCTGTTTTTATAAGTGTTTTTGAAAACACTGCTCTATCAATACAAACGCACGAACCAATCTCAACAAAATCTTGTAATTCTACATAACCATTATGATAGATTTTAAAATGTCCTTTGCTATTACTTGCATAGCCAAAACCATCGCTTCCAATAACACTTCCAGCGTGAATTATACAATGATTTCCTATTACACTATCATTGTAAATTGTAACATTTGGGTATATTATTACATTATCTTTAATACAAACTCCATCGCCAATATAAGCACCTGCTAAAATAGTGCAATTACTTCCTATGCTAACATCTTTACCTATATAAACATTTGGCATTATTGTTGTATTTTCGCCTATGATTGCGTCTTTACCAACTCTAATTAAATCCTTAGAAAATACCTTACTAAACAATGCAAAAATATATTTTGGGTCTTCGCAAATAACTGCTTTTACATTTGTTGGTAAAAGATTTGCTAATTTTTCACTAATTAATACCGCACCTGCTTTTGTAGTTTTTAAAGCATCACATTCTTTTATACAAAAACTAAGCTCATTTTCATTTGCATCTTCTAAGGAATTTAGATTTGAAATTTGCATTTCAAATTCTATTTTAATTCCTACATTTTCACATAATTCTTTTAAACTTTTCATATTAATTTTCCATCAAAACAACGCCGCTTCTAGCACAATCTTTAGGATTGTATTTTTTAATTGTCTTTAAAAAATTATCCACTCTATCGCTAGTATCATTTACGCAAATTGTCATATATTCATCATTTGAGTGAGCTATTGTTCCATTATAGCCTTTTAATAAACTATCAAGACCAGCTAGATTTTGGTCTATATTGATTTTTACCAAAACACATTCACGCTCAACAAATTCGCAATCTTCAAAAACTTTATAAGTAGAAATTAATTTGTGAAGTTGTTTAGTAATTTGCTCAAACACAGCTTCATCTCCACTTGTAATTATATTAATTCTTGAAAACTCTGTCCCTGCAATAGGAGCAACAGTTAAGCTATCTATATTATAACCACGACCAGAAAATAACCCTACTACTCTACTTAAAACCCCGTGTTGGTTTTCTACAATAACGCTTAACGCCCTTCTCATTTGCTATCCTTTGTGATTAATTTTTGTGGTAATATCATATTATAAATTGCAGCACCTGCTGGAACCATTGGTAAAACATCTTCAAATCTTGAAATAACAACATCAATCACGCAAGTTCTAGGGCTTTTTAAACATTCGTGATATGCTTTAATAAATTCATCTTTACTTTTTACTCTAAAGCTATCACAGCCAAAACTTCTTGCTAACATTTCATAATCAGGTTGCACATCTTCAAGATTAGTTTCTGAATATCTTTCATTATAAAATCTAGTTTGCCATTGGCGAACCATTCCTAAATAAGCATTATTTAAAATAATATTAATTACTTTTTTACGCTCTGCAGTTAGCGTCATTAACTCTTGAATATTCATCAAAAACGAACCATCGCCAGCAAAATTAAGAACTACTTCATTATTTTTTGCAAATGCAACTCCTAAAGCAGCAGGAATTGAATATCCCATAGTTCCTAAACCACCACTTGTACTAAGTCTTCTTGGCTCATTGAATTTAAAAAATTGTGCTACCCACATTTGGTGTTGCCCTACATCGGTAATAATATTTGCATTAGGAGTAATTTTCGCACATTCATTAATTACCCATTGTGGTTTTAAGATTTCATCGCTATCTTCATAACTAAATGATGGATATAAACTCTCGTGTCTATCTAAAACACTATGCCAAGTTGATAAATCAAATTCAAATTCTTTTACCTCATCTAAAAGATCGCTAATAACACTACCAACATCTCCAACTATAGGAAAATCAGCTTTAATGATTTTAGAAATTGAAGTTGGGTCAATATCAATATGAGCAATTTTTGCTAATTTTGCAAACTCGCTAGTTTTACCTGTAATTCTATCATCAAATCTAGCACCTAATGAAATTAATAAATCACATTCACTCATAGCCATATTAGCTCTATAGCTTCCGTGCATTCCTGCCATTCTTAGATTATACGGATTATCGTGTTCTAATACTCCTAAACCCATTAAAGTGCAAACCGCAGGAACTTTAGTTTTTTCCACAAATTTACGGATAGCCTCGCTAGAATTTGAACTAATGCAACCACCACCTATATATAAAAGTGGTTTTTTAGCTTCCATTAAAGCACTTGCTAGGCGTTTAATTTGTCTTGGATTGCCTTTATAAGTTGGCTTATATGTTTTCATATTTACTTCACTAGGATATTTAAATTCGCCTTTAATAGCTGTAATATCCTTTGGAATATCAATGTGAACAGGCCCTGGACGACCACTTCTTGCTATAAAAAAAGCTTCTTTTAAAACTCTTGGTAATTCTTCAATAGTTTTTACTAAATAAGAATGCTTTACACAAGGCCTACTCATTCCAACTGCATCAATTTCTTGGAACGCATCAGTTCCTATTAGTGAATTTGCAACTTGAGCTGAAATTAAAACCATAGGAATACTATCAGCATAAGCTGTAGCAATCCCTGTTAAAGTATTTGTAAATCCTGGACCACTTGTAACAATAGCAACTCCAACTTTACCACTAGCCCTTGCATAGCCATCTGCTGCGTGAGCTGCACCTTGTTCGTGACGAACTAAAACATGTTTAAAATCATTTTGTTTATATAATTCATCATAGATATTTAAAGCTGCTCCACCAGGATAACCAAAAACTACTTCAACACCTTCTAGCTTTAAAGCTTCACAAATCATCTTTGCACCTGTAATCATACTGCCTCCATTAGGTTTTTTCTTAGGATTTAATCAAATTTTGCTTATTTAATAATTAATACAAATTAAAAAGAATGAAAAATGTAAAAAAAATAAAATTTAATTAATAAAAATTTATCTAATATATTTATTATTTACAAAAAATTAAAAGGATTTAGAATGAAAATTTCACTTAAGATTAGTATATTGGTATTTTGTTCATTATTGCTATTAGTAGTATCACTTAGCTTTAATTCTAGTTTAATGTTTGATAAGTTAGAAAACAAAATGCTAACTGAAATTGAAAACGAAAGCATATATCTTAGAAAAGAACAAGTAAAAACTTTAGTAGAAAGTATGGTTCAATATACAAAAACAACATATAAAGATTTAGAAAATCAAAACAAATTAAAAGAATTTAATGACATATTAAAAAACAAATTAGATGAAGTAAGATACGATAACAATACTAAAGGATTTTTAGTATTTCAAGAAGATGGTTTAGTTGTGTATCACACACTAAAAGATTGGATTGGAACTAATAAAATTAATTCAGTTGATACCAATAATAAAGCTTTCATACAAGATATAATCAATGCTGGAAAAAATGGTGGTGGCTTTAGCGAATATGAGTTTAAATATAAAGATAAAACTACTAAGAAATTCTTAGCATATTCATTACAAGATAAAGCTAGTGGCTTGATATTTAGCACTGCAGTTGATTTAGATAGTGTTTATACATTTTTAGATAAAAACGCAAAAGAATTAGGCGAAGAACAATTTAAAGAATTAATAAAATTTATAATTATTAGTGCAATTATTTTCATAGTTTTAATGCTTATTGCATATATTTTCGCAACTTTATTTATATCAAAACCTTTAAAAATATTAGAGATTAAAGCAAAAGATTTAAGCAGTGGAGATGGGGATTTAACTAATAAATTAGAAGTAAAAGGAAATGATGAAATAGCTCACGCTTCAAGTGCTATTAATGAATTTTTAGAAAAAATAAGAATTTTAATCAAACAAGCTAAAAATATTTCTAACGAAAATGCTTCAATAGCAAGTGAATTAGGCAATACTAGTCTTCAAACAGGAAAACGCGCTGAAGAAGGCAGTGAAATAGTAAATCAAATAGCTAAAAAAGGACAAAATACCAAAGAAAGCTTAGAAATAGGAGTTCAAAAGGCTAAAGAAGCTACTATAAAATTAGATGAAGCTTTAAATATGATGGAAACTTCAAATAAAGAAATTAATATATTAAGTAATAAAATTATAAATAGTGCAAGTATTGAAAGCGAACTTGCTATGAAAATAGAAAAGCTTAGCACAGATGCTGATAATGTAAAATCAGTATTAGAAATCATTAACGAAATTGCAGACCAAACAAATCTTCTTGCACTAAATGCCGCTATTGAAGCTGCACGTGCAGGCGAGGCAGGTCGTGGGTTTGCCGTAGTAGCTGATGAAGTAAGAAGCCTAGCTGAAAAAACACAAAGAAGTCTTAGCGAGGTGAATGCTACTATAAGCATTATAGTTCAAGGTATAAAAGACGCAAGTGAGCAAATGAGTATTAACTCAAACCAAATGCAAGATTTAAGTAATATTGCAAATTCTACTAAAGATAATATGAATATTATGAAAAATAGCGTAGCAAAAGCTATTAGCTCAAGTGAAAAAACCGTGAATGATTATATAAATACAAGTAAAGATATGGAAGAAATTCTAAATAATTTAAACAATATGAATACAATAACGAACGAAAACGCAAGAAGCGTTGAAGAAATAGCTGGTGCAGCAAATCACCTTAGTGAAATGACTGAAGAGCTAAATAAAAAATTACAAGAGTTTAGAACATGAAAAAGATATTATTTTTAATTAGTATGAGTTTAGTATCAATGGCTGATTATTTAAGTGATTGTGAAAATAGCAAAATCCCTGCTGCTTGTTATAATCAAGGTGTAGTTGAATATAATCAAGATAATTTAGGTCTTGCTATAAGACATTTTACCCTAGCTTGTGATGGCGATATTTATAATGCTTGCTACAATTTAGGGGTAATTTATAGTAAAAATAACGAAAAAGATAAAGCAAGTAAATATTATGAAAAATCTTGCGATAATGGAAATTATGAAGCTTGCTTTTATGCAGGGATTAATACTCAAGATTTTAATAAATCAAAAGAATATTTAGCAAGAGCTTGTGAAAATAGCCATAAAGACGCTTGCTATAATTTAGGAATACTATTTAAGAAAAATCAAGAATTTGATAATGCAAAAATATATCTAAAAAAAGCTTGTGATGATAATTTAATCCCAGCTTGTTATGGCTTAGGCAATTTATATGCTAATGAAAAAAATAATAACTTAGCTATTAAATATCTATCAATTGCTTGTTCTGCTAAAGATTATAATGCTTGTTATAATTTAGGTAATGTATATTATGAATTAAAAGATTATGATAAAGTAGCTAGTTTGTGGAATCAATCTTGCGATAATAAAGACGCATATGCGTGTAATAATTTAGGCGTTATGTATCATAAAAAAGATAAAAATATGGCTAAATTGTATTATAAAAAATCTTGTGATTTAGGAAACAATATAGCTTGTGAAAATCTAAAAATACTTGAATAATTTAGGAATTTATTTCCTAAATTAAAATTCTTCAGTCTCGCTTGGTTCGTTGTCTTTTCTAAACTCAAGTTGTAAAAATTTCGCTTTAGAAGCTTTAAAATCAAAATGAATTTCTTTTAATTCCCCACTTCTATTCTTAGCAATATCAAGTATAGCGTGGCGTTCTGCTAAAATAGTCGGATCATCATCAGCCTTATTAATAAATAATATCAAATCAGCATCTTGTTCTATACTACCACTCTCACGAATGTCTGAGAGCATAAGTTTTTTATTCATCCTAGAATCTACCGAACGATTAACTTGAGAAAGAGCTAAAATAGGGATTTTTAATTCTAATGCAAGTAATTTTAACCCCCTACTAATCTCACTTACTTGAATATGTCTATCAGCCCTTGTATTTAGTGAGTTCATAAGCTGAATATAGTCTAATACACATAAACCTATATTGTTATGCTCTTCTTTTAATCTTCTTAAAGATGAGCGAAGAAATTCTATATTTAAATTACCCTTATCATAAATATATAAAGTCTTTTCGCTAAGCATATTCGCACTCATTTGCATATTATTTATCTCATCTTCTGTTAATCTATCTCCTGTTAAGATATTTTGCAAACCTATTCCTGTATCTTGTGCTATTAATTTAGCCATTATCTTATAAGCTTCTGTTTCAAGACTATAAAACACTACTCCAACATCTTTTTTAAGTGCGTTTAACAAAATATTTAAAGCAAATGTAGTCTTACCCATACCAGGACGAGCTGCAAGAATTATTAATTCCCCTGCTTTAAAGCCCTTTGTATAATGATTTAATAAAGAAAAACCTGTATCAACCCCGATTACATCTTTATCAATTATCTTACTAACCCTATTTAATTCTTCATAAAACTCATTAACAGCAGTTCTTGAACTCTTTAAAGTATTATCACTAACGCCTGATACTAAAGAATAAATCTTAGCATTTAAATTATGCGTATAATCAATACTATCTTGCACACTGCTTAGCTCTTGTGTGCTTGTATTCATTAAAGAATTAAGCTGGTCTTTTACACTTAAATTCCTTAACATTTTTGAATATTCATCAACTTCTATGAAAGAATTTTGCTGCTCAAGTGCAGTCCAAAAACTATCCTTTGCACTTGCAAAAGAGATTTTTACTAATTTTAAATCCACACTCTCTCTAAGTCTTCTTTTATTTAATATAAACTCAAATATATCAGCGTGTAATCTATATGAAAAATCACTTGGCTTAATAATACTTGCAGCTATATCTATATTTTCATTATTTTCTATACAAGCTAATAAAATACTTTGCTCTAATTCAATATCAAAATACTTACTCATAATTCTTCCTTAATTCTTATTTTAATCTCTCGTAAAAATTAAAGAAATTAAAATAAGAATTTGAAATAGGAATTTCAAATTCTATTCTTCGTGAAGTTTTGCTTCGTCTAATACTTCATCTAAAAATCTATCTACTAAAGTATCATATTTACATTTTGCAACCACTTCGCCGTGTCTTATTACTAAGCCTTCATTTTTGCCAAACGCAATTGCTACATCAGCTCCTTTAGCTTCTCCTAAAGCATTTACAACACAACCCATTACGCTTATATTTAATGGTGCTTTAATGTGTTTTGTCTTTTCTTCAACCACTTTAACAGCACTTAATAAATCGCTTTGTATTCTTCCACAGGTTGGACAAGAGATTATATTTATACCGCTTTTTTGCACTCCGCTATCTTGCAAAATCGCTTTAGCGACCCTTATTTCTTCGCTAAGTTCTCCTGTCATAGAAACACGAATAGTATCGCCTATGCCATTTAATAATAACTGACCTATAGCAATTGAGCTTTTTATTGTGCTATGAAACTTAGTTCCTGCTTCAGTTACTCCTAAATGAAACGGATAATCACACAATTCTCTTAATCTCGTATAACTTTCTATTGTGCTTTGTGCGTCTGAAGTTTTAATACTTATTTTAATATCCCTAAAATCAAAATCTTCAAGTAATTTAATATTATAAACAGCACTCTCAAGCAAGGCTTTTACACTTCTGCCATATTTATTTTCAAATTGCTTTTCAATACTTCCGTGATTTACACCAATTCTTATAGGAATATTTCTTTGCTTACAAGCATTTACTACTTCTTTTATATTTTCTTTGCCACCGATATTTCCTGGATTTATTCTAATCCCATCTATAAATTCAGCACAATATAAAGCTAATTTGTGATTAAAATGAATATCTACAATTAGCGGCAGTGGGCTTTGCTTTTTAAGTTCTGCTAAAGCCCTTGCATCTTTTATATCCAAACACGCAACTCTTACTATATCAGCACCTGCTAATTTTAACTCAATTAATTGCTCTAAACATCCATTAATATCTTGAGTTTTTGTAAATAGCATTGATTGAACGCTAATTGGAGCATCACCACCGATTTTAACCCCGCCTACACTAATTTGCCTAGTTTTAAATCTAGGCTTAAAAAAATCACTTCTCATATTAATTTATATTGTATTTTTTAAGTAAAGCTTCATATTCGCTAGTTTTTATAAATTCTTCTAAAGCTTTATTTAATTTCTCTCTTAGCTCTACATTTTCATTTTTGCTAAACGCTATAGAAAATCCTTCTGTGCCATCATCTTCATTATAAAATTCAGCTAAATTAGGATATTTTGCTAAATATTCTCTTGCTACAAGTGCATCAAATGCTAAAGCATCTAATTTTTTATCATTTAAAGCCATTACTAAAACAACAGGATTTTCATTAGGTTGCACTAACGCACCTACTTGTTTTACTGCTGCTTCTTGAACCGTGCCTAATTGCACTCCTACTTTTTTACCTTTTATATCATCTTTAGTTGCGATACTACTATCTTTATGCTTTAGATAAATTGTCTTAGCTTTATAATAAACATTGCTAAAATCACAAGCTTTTTTTCTTTGTTCGCTTGAACTCATAGCACTCATAATAGCATCAATCTTACCTGCTTTAAGTGCTGCAATAAGTCCATCAAAACTCATAGCTTTAAACTCATATTTTATACCAGCAATTTTTGCTAAATTATCAAATAATTCAGCATCAAAACCACTAATCTTATCATCAACTAACATATCAAATGGGGGATAATCAGGAGAAATCCCAACTTTATAAACCTTGTCATTTGCATATAAACAAGCACTAAAAATCAGTGCAAACACTACTAATAAAAACTTTTTCATAACTACTCCTTATAGCCCGTATTTTTTGATAAGCTCATCATACTTACCACTTGCTTTTACTTCTTCAAGGGCTTTATTAATTATATCAATTAAGTCTTTATTTTTATCCTTTGCAAATGCAAATGCAAAACCTAAAGCCCCGTCATTTTCTTCATAAAAACTCTCAATTTCAGGATTTTTTGCCATAAATTTCTTAGCCACAAAAGAATCAAAAACAACCGCATCTATTTGCTTATTCACAAGGCTCATAACAACCACTGCTGAATCTTCGTGTAAAATCACATTAGCACCTAGCTTTCTTGCAGTATTTTCTTGAATTGTGCCAAGTTTAACTCCTGTTTTAACACCTTTTAAATCTTCTTTTGTAGTGAAAGTATCGCCCTTTCTTTTAAGATACATAGTTTTTCCAAAAAAATAAGGATTAGAAAAATCACAATTCTTCATTCTTCTTTCGCTAATACTCATTCCTGAAGCTATCATATTGATTTTACCAGCTACTAAAGATGGAATAAGCCCATCAAAACTCATATTAACAAATTCAATCTTAAGATTAGCAACCTTTGAAATCTCATTTACTAAATCAACATCAAAACCACTCAATTTACCATCAACCATCATATCAAACGGAGCGTAATTTGCCGAAATACCAACCTTAACAACTTCATTTGCATAAGCAAATAAAGTTATAAATAAAGCTAAAAAAATCTTTTTCATATCTAATCCTAATGATTTAAAACTTTGTTTAAAAACTCATTTAATCTAGCATTTGTGCTAGAGTTAAATACAACTTGTGGCGTATCATCTACTGCTATTTTGCCACTTTCCATAAAAAACACCCTATTAGCTACATTTTTTGCAAAACCCATTTCGTGAGTTACTAATATCATAATAGGAGCATTATCTCCACTTGCTATTTCTTTAATAAGTCCTAAAACTTCTCCTACCATTTCAGGGTCAAGCGCACTAGTTGGCTCATCAAATAATATAACTTCAGGCTCCATCATAAGGCTTCTTGCTATTGCTATTCTTTGTTTTTGACCGCCGCTTAATTTATGTGGGAAGAACTCTTCTTTATCAGCTAAACCAACTTTAGCTAAAAGATTTCTAGCTTTTTTAATAGCTTCATCTTTGCTTAAAATATTTAAACTAACAGGGGCTAAAATCAAATTATCCAATACATTTTTATTTGCAAATAGATTAAAATGTTGAAATACCATTGATACTTTTTGTCTGTGCTTATTAATATCAATTTTTTCATCTAAGATATTTTCATTATTGATTAAAATCTCTCCACTACTTGCAACTTCAAGTTTATTTAAACATCTTAAAAATGTGCTTTTTCCACCGCCACTAGGTCCAATAATAGCAATAATATCGCCTTTATTAATCTCTACACTAATATCTTTTAATACTTCTAAATTCCCGTAATTTTTGCATAAATTAGATATCTTAATCATTTCTTTTTAGCCTCATTTCTAATAATCTTACAAAACAAGTAAATACTTTAACACTAGCATAATACACAACACCTGCGAAAATATAAGGCTTAGGGTCGTATAAAAGTGATTGAAAAATCTTGCTTTGAAAAGTCAAATCAACAACGCTTATAAACGCAACTACTGAAGTTTCTTTAAACAACGATATAAACTCATTTGCTAAAGCAGGAATGATATTTTTAACAGCTTGTGGAAAAACTATCATTTTCATAGCTTGAAAGTGTGATAAACCCATAGACCTTGCTGCTTCCATTTGACCTTTATCAACGCTTTCAATCCCACTTCTAATAATCTCTGCAACATAAGCACTAGAATTAAGTCCTAAAGCAATAACAGCTACAAAAAATACATTTTCAACTTGAGCAAAAACCACAAATGCAAATATCATTAAAAGCAGCATTAATGGCATACCCCTAATTAAATCTAAATATTCATTGATTAACATTGTTAAAAATCTATTCCTAAGCACCAATAAAAACGCTAATAAAAATCCACCAGTAAGACCAATAATCAAACCAAGTGAAGTAAGTCCTAAAGTAGTGCCATAACTTTTAAGATAAGCTAAATGCTCTGCTTCGCTAAGTTCTTTAAATGGATAACAATAATAAGTAGTAATAATCACTATTGCAAGTGGAAAAATTACTTTAAAAATATTTTCTAAATTCTTCAATTTTTTTCCTTTAAACAAAATAATAAAAAGTGTAAAAACACAACTAAAAAAACGATTATAAATTAATGAGTATTATGTAGATGACGAAGATGATGACGGATAGTAAGATATTTGTTGTGCTTGATTAAATCTATAATTTTCATCTTTTCGTCCTTTAAAAAAAATAAGTTTGATTATCTCTTTTTTAGCTTAATGATTTATTAAATTTATTAATTTTTAAGCTTAAAAACTTTTTTGTATTTTTTTAAGATATTTAAAATAAGAATTTAAATTAATGTAAATAATTTTTATCATCTAATAATTTATTTTATAATTTTATTTTTATTTAAGGTTGGGGGGGGGGTAAAATTGGTATTCGATTTCAATTAAAAAAAGGATTACCAAATGAAACTTTCTTTCAAAATTTCATTAACAACTGCAAGTTTATTTGTAGTTTTACTTTTAGTTTTATCTTATATGCAAAGCAATAAGACAGAAGATATAATCATAAATAATTACGATTCTTCAATAGCAGGAGAATTGCAATTAAGAAATGCTTATGTTGATGAATATATCAAAACCCGTATTGAGCAAATTGAAAAAATTGCAAAAACTTTTGAAGATGCTGATGATTTAAGCCCAGAATTTATCAAGCAAATCATTAGTAGTGATAATAGGGTTTTAGATTTTCAAGGATTATTTATAGGCTTAGCAAATGGAAATGTTTATAAGGCTGAACCTGATTTAACTTTTAGATTAATCCCTAATTTTGATGGTAGAACTAGAGCTTGGTATAAAGAAGCAGTAGCTTTAAAAAAGGCTAGTAATTCATCAATTTATCAAGATGTCTCAAGCAAAAAATCAGCCACAACTATTTTTGCACCTGTGTTTAAAAATGATAAAATCGTAGCTGTAATTGGTGGAAATATACTAATAAATGATTTTAGCGATACCATTACAAAAATTAAATCTCATAATGATATTAGCACTTTAATTCTTGATAAAAATAATGAGATAATAGCTAGTGAAAACGCAAACGAATTAGGCAAACCTGAATGGCTTGATAGCCTAAATCAAAAATTATCTACGCTAAAAACTAATAAGAATTTAAATCATATTGTTTTTACAAAGGATAATAAAAATTACTTAGCTTATTGTATTATTAATGATATAAGTGGATTTAGTATTTGCACCATTATTTTAGAAGATGTAATAAATAATAGTGTAAATGATGCTAGAAATGCTACTTTAATAAGCTTTTTAATATTTTTAATAATAGTAATAGGATTTTTAAGTTTAATTATTAATTTTTATTTAAAACCTTTATCAAAAATCACACAAGGAC
>NZ_JACGAS010000010.1:0-60972 GCF_020138135.1 Campylobacter sp. RM12647
TCAGGTAAAACCTTATTTTTCTTGGTTTTCATTATTTTTTTTAATAAAAATTGTTGCTATGCAAACTAGCACAGCAAATAAAGAAAAAGCTTGTTCTAACACTTGCATTTGATATCCTTTCATATTGCAGGATATCAAAAGCAAAAAGTATTCCTAATCTTGTATTTTAAAATCATTAGGGTGGTCTAGTGCGTAGCGGAATTTTTCCATATCTATTTGTTTATTCCATATAGCAACTATTAAGCAAGCAACAGAGTTACCGCATAAGTTTCCACACGCTCTCATCTCACTCATAAACTTATCAACTCCTAATAAAACGGTGATTGTTGCAACAGGGATTAAATTATCTCCTAATGAGCTAAGAGTTCCTGCTAAAACGATAAAGCCGCTTCCTGTTACTCCAACAGCACCTTTACTAGTAACCATTAATATAAGTAAAATTGTAATTTCTTGCCATAAGCTAATATCTATATTAAATGCTTGTGCTAAAAATATTACAGCCATAGCTAGATAAATATTTGTACAATCTAAGTTAAAGCTATATCCAGTAGGTAAAACTAAACCAACACAGCTTTTATCAATTCCTGCTTTTTCTAATTTTTTCATAAGTGGTAATAATGCACTCTCGCTTGAGCTCGTTGTAAATACGATTAATAATTCTTTAGCTATAAATCTAATGAATTTAAATATATTTACTTTAGCTACATAACAAATTATTCCTAAAACTCCAAATATAAATACACAACAAGCAGCAAGCATAACAAATAATAAATATCCCATATTTACAAGTGAGCTTAAGCCAAATTTTGATATTAGATAAGCCATAGCACCAAATGTAGCAAGTGGGCTAAAATACATAATTAAAGTAAGAATTTTAAATACAAATGATTGGAACACTTCTAAAGCTTTTTTGATATATTCTCTATCTTGTTCTTTTAAAGTTATTACAATAAATGCTGTAAATAATGCTATAAATAAAACTTGCAATGTTTTTCCATCTGTAAATGGGCTTACTAAATCTTGTGGAATTGCTCCTTTTAAAACTCCCCAAAAACTACTTTCACTACCTTGAGAAGCTTTTACATATTTATCAACACTTGACGCATCTAAAGCATTGATATCAAGATTCATACCAACTCCTGGTTGCATAATTCTTGCCATAAATATACCCACTATTAGAGCAAGTGTGCTTACTACTTCAAAGTAAATTACAGCCTTAACACCAATTCCGCCGATTTTTTTAATATCTCCTAGCCCAACTATTCCTAGAATAATCATTACAAAAATGATAGGTCCAATTAAAAGCTTTAATGCTTTAATAAACATATCAATAAACACTTTAGACCAAATAGCTAGATTTTCTATTCCAAGTGCTTCTATTTTAATAGGAGGCATGGCTCCAACAACAATTCCTAGGATTAATCCTACAATAACCCAAAAAATAAGGCTTTTAAAATACCTGCTCATTTTTTTTTCCTTTTTTAGATAATATTCACTCATAATAACCAAAAAAATATTTTTTTGATAATTTTTAATAATAAATTAGATAAAAAATGTTACGAATTTACACAAAGGATAAAATATGAATATAAATATCAATGCAAAAGATATAGATTTTGACAAACATTTAATAGTAGATATTAGAACTCAAGAAGAAATTGATGAATTTAGTTTAGAAGATACTTTACTTTATCCTATAGATTTTAATTCAGCTGATGAAGAAATTATCAAAAAAGACTTTGATGAGATTATTAAAAATAATTCTAAAACATTAGTAATTATGTGTAGAAGTGGAGCAAGAAGTGCGTTTTTATGTGAGTTTTTAAATCAAAAAGAAAAAATCGCTCTTAATTTATCAGGTGGTATTATTGCAATGTGTCAAAATTACCCAGATAAAGTAAAAAATTAATTAAAATCATTACAATATGTAACATATTTGACTATTTATAATAATTATTATTAAAATAGTCAAATAATTAAAATTTTTAAAAAATTCTTATTTTAAATTCTTTTTATCAAAATCAAACAAAGTCCGATACGATAAATGTTTTAAATATTTTAAAATTATTATTAATTACTTTAAAGTTTCAGTTTGATTTTGGCTTAACTTAGTAGCAACTTTTCTTTAACTTTTAAAAATAAAATGAAAATATTCATTATAAAAAGGACAATCAAAATGATACTTAAAAGAAATGGATTAAAAGAAGTTTTTAAACCTTATAAGATAGAAAATGCTATCAAAAAAGCTTATGCAAGTTGCAATAAAGAAGCTTCAAATTCTTTAATATCTTTAGTTATTAAAGAGTGTGAAAACAAAGACTTAGTAAGCGTTGAAGAAATACAAGACAAAATTGAAAAAACACTATTTAATGAAAAAGAATTTGAAGTATTGAAAAACTTTATGCTTTATAGACACACTAGAAAACTTCGTCGTGAAAAAGACCTAGAATATGGCACTTATATTAACTGCTCAAATACAATAAGCGAATATATAAACAAAAGCGATTGGAGAATTAATGCTAATTCAAACACAGGCTATTCTCACGCAGGACTTATAAATAATACTGCAGGAAAAGTTATTGCAAATTATTGGCTAGATAATGTCTATAGTGATGAAATGGGCTTAGCACATAGGAATGCTGATTTTCATATACACGATTTAGATTGTCTTAGTGGATATTGTGCAGGTTGGAGTTTAAGAGTATTATTAAATGAAGGATTTAATGGGGTAAGAAGTAGGGTTGAAAGCAAAGCTCCTAGGCATTTTAAAGAAGCTTTAGGGCAAATGGCTAATTTTTTGGGTATTTTACAAAGCGAATGGGCTGGGGCTCAAGCGTTTTCAAGCTTTGATACTTATCTTGCTCCTTATGTTTTTAAAGATAAATTGAGTGATTTAGAGATTAAAAAGGCTTTAATAAGTTTTGTTTATAACCTAAATGTTCCTGCTCGTTGGGGACAAAGTCCATTTACTAATATTACTTTAGACATAGTTTGTCCACAAGATTTAAAAAATCAATTTCCAACCACTAATGATATTCATTTTTTTAAGGGCATAAAAGATGATGAGTTAGAACAAAAGGCAAAAATGCGTGGCAAAAACTCACTAGAAGAGCTAACTTATGGTGATTTTGAAGAAGAAATGCAAAGAATTGTTAGGATATTTTATGAAGTTTTAAGCGAAGGCGATAAAAACCATCAGCCCTTTACCTTTCCAATACCTACTATAAATCTTACTGAAGAATTTGATTGGAATAGCGAAGTAGCCGATGCGATTTTTGAAAATACAGCAAAAATGGGCTCATCATATTTTCAAAATTTCTTAGGTTCACAATATAAATTAGATGAGTTTGGCAATAAAGTAGAAGATGAAAATGCTTATAAACCAAATGCGGTTCGCTCTATGTGTTGTAGGCTTCAGCTTGATTTAAGAGAATTGTTAAAGCGTGGCGGTGGGCTTTTTGGAAGTGCTGAAATGACAGGAAGTATTGGCGTAGTTACTATTAATCTAGCTCGTTTGGGGTATTTGTATAAAGCAGATGAAAAGGGTCTTTATAAACGCTTAGATGAGTTATTAGTTTTAGCCCGTGATAGTCTTGAATTAAAAAGGGCTTTCATTCAAAAAATGTATGATAGGGGGCTTTATCCTTATACTAAAAGGTATTTGCCAAGTTTTAATAATCATTTTTCAACTATAGGGATAAATGGGGCTAATGAAATGCTTAGAAATTTTAGTAATGATTCTTATGATATAAGTTCAGAAATAGGAAAAGATTTTTGCATTAAATTAGTAAATTATATTAGAGAAAAAATTAAGCAATTTCAAGAAGAAACAGGTAATTTATATAATCTTGAAGCCACTCCAGCAGAAGGGACGACCTATCGTTTTGCTAAAGAAGATAAAAAAAGATTTAAAGATATTATCCAAGCAGGAAATGGTGATGAGATTTATTATACAAATAGCACTCAACTACCTGTAAATTACACTGATGATCCATTTTTTGCACTCAATATGCAAGATGATTTGCAGTGTGCTTATACGGGTGGAACCGTTCTTCATCTTTATATGAAAGAAAGATTAGAAAACAAAGAAATTTGTAAAAGATTGGTTCAAAAAATAGCGAATAATTATCGTTTACCATATTTTACGATAACGCCTGTTTTTAGCGTATGTCCAATACATGGATATATTGCAGGAGAGCATGAGTATTGCCCTAAATGTGATGAATTATTAAAGGAGAAAGAATGAAAAATAATGAAAAAAGAACAAAATGTATGGTTTATACTAGAGTAATGGGTTATCACAGACCCGTAGAAAGCTTTAATCTAGGCAAAAAAGGCGAACATAAAGAAAGGAAAATGTTTGTTATCAAATGATTTATGATATTACCCCTTTTAGCGTGATTGATTATCCTAATTATATCTCTTGCATAGTGTGGATTGCAGGTTGTAATTTAAGGTGTAAATATTGCTATAACGAGCATATTATAAATGGTTTTTCTAATGTAAGTAAAAATCAATTAAAAAGCTTTTTAGAAAGTAGGGTAGGTTTGGTTGATGGGGTTGTTTTTAGTGGTGGAGAATGTACTAATTCTGCTAATTTATTAGATTATATAAAATTAGCAAAAAGCTTAGGCTATTTAATTAAAATTGATAGCAATGGCTCAAATCCTAATGTAATTAAAAATATTTTAGAAAATGATTTAGCAAATTATTTTGCTATTGACTTTAAAGCCCCTAAAGAGAAACTAAAAGCTCTTACGGGGCTTGATTATTTTGATAAGTTTGATAAGACTTTAGATATTTTGCTAGATTTTAAAGCAGAATTTGAAATAAGAACTACTTGGCATTTTGATTTGCTTAGTGTTGATGAAGTGCTTAAGATGAATGAGTATTTAAGAAAAAAAGGTTATAAAAATAAATATTATTTGCAAAAATTCCTAGAAGTGCTAAATATTGCTAATCTAAAGCAAAGCATTAAAACGATTGATTTTAATAGACTTAATGATGATTTTGTGTTAAGGAATTTTAATTAAATAAAATTTAGGAATTAAATTCCTAAATCAAAGTGCATAGCTGCTTTCAAATAATCTTCTATACCAAGGAAGTCTTGGTTTTATATATTTAATATCGTTTAAATCACTATCTTTAATCTTTTTATCATAGATTTCTTCGCTTATATCATGTCCCATTCTTCTATATAAATTCCTAATATCAGTATCTAGCATAATTTGAGTAAGATTTAATTTAGTCTTAATGCTATTTACTAAAGGCGTATATTTTGAATTTTTATAAGTAGATAAGAAAATATCAGCATCTTTAATTGAGTCTAAAAGCAAATATTGATTTCTATTAGGCAATGAAAAAGCATAAAAATTATTTCTAATTTTAAGATAATTTAGCCATTCGTAATTTTGGCTATTACCATATAGCTTTATATATTCATCTATGTAATAATTTGCTAATAAATACTCGTGCTCATTTGCGTGTGCTTGTGATAAAATTAGCATAGCACTTGCTAAAAGTGGGCTATTTATATGCTCGCTATACAAAGATATATAATCACTATCTGCTTTTTCTAAATCATTCTTTTTTACACTTTCAATGATTTTTTCTAACCAAGCACTATCGCTTAAATTATAATCATCAAACATATCTTTTTTATTGCTAGCACAAGCGCTAAAAAATATCGTTAAAATTAGTAAAAAAATATTAAGTTTTTTCATTTATTTTCCTTTAAAAAGGCGATTATAAGTTCTAATGTTAAATATTTATTATATACTTAGGATATTTTTTTTAAAGGAGAAATAATGATATTTGAAGTTAAGTTTCCTATATTAGGTTTTGAAGATACTACAAAAGTAGAGTTAGAAAAAATGTATGATTGTTTCGCGAGATTAAAGAGTGTTGATGGTAGAGGTTTTACATTTACTATGCTAAATCCTTATGCTATTTGTAAAGAATACGAATTTGATATGCCACTTTCTTACAAAGCTTTACTTGAAGTTACAGCTAGTTCAAATATTGAAATTTATAATATTTTGATTTTAAATAAAAGCGTTGAAGAATCTACTATAAATATGTTAGCTCCGGTGATTTTAAACCACGATAATAACACTATGGCACAAATTATTTTAGACCCAACTCAATATCCATTCTATCATCCAACAGAAAAGATTAAAAATTTCTTACAACAAAATATGAATGAACTAAAGCAATGAATGAAAATATTTATATCCTTGGCAATGGCAAAATGGCGAAAGCTATTGCTAAAGGATTAGAAAATTCAAATTTTAATGTGGTTTTTGTAGTAAGAAATAAATTAAATGTAGGTGTTAAAAATTGTATTTCTTATGAAGAATTTGATATTACTAATAAGATTTGTATTTTATGCTTTAAGCCATATAATTTAGATGAAGTTAGTAAAAAATTTTTAGGTAAAACTGCAAAAATTATCATTAGTCCTTTAGCAGGAATTAGTATTGATAGTTTAAAAGTAATTTCAGCTGAATATTATTTAAAAATTATGCCAAATATTGCTGCTGAATACAATAAATCTTGCACTACTTATGTAGGAGATAAAACTCATAAATATTTTGATTTAGCTTTAAATATTATTAAAGGTTTTGGGGTGGCAATAGAATGTGAGAATGAAAATGAGCTCAATTTAGCTATGGCTATTAATGGTTGTGCCCCTGCGTTTTTAGCATTAGTTGCTGAAGCTTTAGCTAATGGTGGAGTTAGTATAGGGCTTAAAAACGATAAATCTTATGAGTTGGTAAAATCATTATTTGCTAGTTTTGAGAGTTTAATTGCTAATAATCATCCAGCATTAATTAAAGAAGGCGTATGTTCTCCTGCTGGAGTTAGTATAAAAGGTGTTAATGTTTTAGAAGATGAAGCTGTTAGAAGTGCTTTTATAAAAGCTATAAAAGCTAGTGCAAATAAAAATTAATTTACACACCTATAAAAGGTGTGTAAAGCTTATTCAATATCAGGTGATTTTGTAATTCTATTTCTTATATCTCTTCTTACTATTTCCATTCCCCATAGCCATACAATATGTCCAAATATTTCTGATAAATGTTCATCAAATGGAATTTGTGATAAAGGTGGAACTTGTGCTATTAAAGGCATTACAATTACATGCGCGAATAAATATACGAAGAATCCAAATACAGCACCTTGCCACATTTTAATACGAGGCCAAATTTCTGCAATCATACAATACATAACACCAAATACGATTGAAAATCCAACATGAACAATGAAAATTGATAAAGGCATATCCATACCTGAAAACATATAAGTAAAATCAGTAGGCATACCAATTTGTTCTAAAAATATTTTAGGTGGAGTGGTTCTTTCTAATGCATCAAGAGGCCAAACAAAATTAGGATTTCTTGGTGGAAATGGCACTTCCCAGCCCCATTTAACAATAGCACCGAATATACCAGCTAGAATTCCAATCCAAAAAGATAAAGTCAAACGCCTATCGCTAGGTTTTGTAAAAGTCATAAAATCTCCTTAAAAATAAATTAAAACTGAATTATACTAACTAATATTAATAATTAAATAAAATATATTATCTTTTAATAATATTTATTAATTAATTACCTAAATTATTAATTTTATTAAAATAAATTAATATAGTTTTTCATACTATTAATTTAAACAAATATATATTTTTTATATATTATTTTATAAAATTTTAAAAGTATTATTTTAAATTATTTATAAATAATATATAGATGATTATTTTAAGTATATGTTATAAATTAGAAAAGTATAGCGATAGTATTTATAAAATAAAGATAAGGTTTGTAGTATTTAATTTATAATATATGTTTTTTATTTGTAATAAAAGCTTTTTTTATTTCAAGTATTGCAACTGCTCTTATATTTATTTAAACTTATGGTATAAAGCTATAATTTATATGCTAATAATTACAATATTATTTTCTCTATATTGGTTACATTTAATAATCATAGTCTTATCCGTGAATATTTAAGATTTTTGATAATTGCTAGTTTAGTTAATTGGAAATAATATATTTAAACATTTTAGAATTCAAATACATAAATTATACTGCATTGGCATTTGCAATTTTAGTATACAAATCAATATATTAAGCTTAAAATTAGTGCTTAAATACGATTAAATATATTAGAATTAATATTTTAAAATATTAAGAGTATTTTTTAATAGTAATTAATAAAGAGAATGCAAAATCACTTATACATTTAGTTAAATTATTAGATTGGTTATATCTCACATAAATATAGTAGAAACGCTTTCTTTGTGCCTTTTAGGTTTTATGCTTTATCACTCGCTATTTATTTATGATTGTTTCTTAGTAATTTTTTAAATATTTTAAGTCTTATTATATGTTTTTATAAGTAAAGATAAAATATAAAATAATTATAAAAAATACTTTAGAAGCTTAAATATATATTTTAAAATCAATATTAAGTGGTGTCCCCAACAGGATTTGAACCTGTGGCCTTAGAATTAGGAATTCTACGCTCTATCCAGCTGAGCTATGAGGACTAAAAGATTTGATTATTATTTTTTGAAGAACTAGGGATTTTAATCCCTAGTTTAGATATTACATATTTCTTTTTTTGATGATTTCTTCAGAAACATTTCTTGGAACTTCACTATAGTGGTCAAATTCCATTGAATATGTAGCACGACCTTGTGTTTGGCTTCTTAAGTCAGTTGAATATCCAAACATTTCAGCAAGTGGGCAGAATGCTGCGATGATTTTATTTCCACCACGCTCATCCATACTATTTACTTGACCACGGCGTTTATTTAAATCTCCAATTACATCACCCATATAATCTTCAGGTGTTTCAACTTCAACTTTCATAATAGGTTCAAGTATTACAGCACCAGCTTTTCTAGCACCTTCTTTAAAGCCCATTGAAGCAGCTAATTTAAATGCCATTTCGCTTGAGTCAACTTCGTGATAACTTCCATCAAATAGTGTAACTTTTACGTCTTCTACAGGATATCCAGCTAAAACACCATTTTGTAATGCTTCTTGAATACCTTTATCAACTGCAGGAATATATTCTTTTGGAACAACCCCACCTTTAATATCATTAACGAATTCGTATCCTTTACCTGGCTCAAGTGGCTCAAGGCGTAAGAATACATGTCCATATTGACCACGACCACCAGATTGTTTTGCATATTTATATTCTTGCTCAACACTTTGGCGGATTGTTTCACGATAAGCAACTTGTGGCTTACCTACTTCAGCATCAACTTTAAATTCTCTAAGCATTCTATCTACGATAATTTCAAGGTGTAATTCACCCATACCTGAAATAATAGTTTGTCCGCTTTCTTCATCAGTTGAAACTCTAAAGCTTGGGTCTTCTTGTGCAAGTTTATTAAGTGCGATACCCATTTTTTCTTGGTCAGCTTTAGTTTTTGGCTCAACTGCAACACTAATAACAGGATCAGGGAAATCCATTTTTTCTAAAATTACTTTATCTTTTTCACTTGCTAAAGTATCACCTGTTAGTGTATCTTTTAGACCTACGATAGCACCAATTTCTCCAGCATAAAGTTCTTTAATTTCCTCACGCTTGTTTGAGTGCATTTTTAATAAACGACCAATTCTTTCTTTTTTATCTTTTGTTGCATTGTAAGCATAACTACCACTTTCAAGTTTTCCACGATAAACACGAACGAAAGTAAGTTGTCCAACGAATGGGTCAGTCATAATTTTGAATGCTAATCCTGCAAATTCGCCATCATCAGTTGATTTAACACTTGTTTCTGTGCCGTCTTCATATTGACCACGAATATCTGCAACTTCATCAGGAGCTGGTAAATATTTTACAACAGCATCTAGTAGTGGTTGAACACCTTTGTTTTTGAATGCAGTTCCACAGCACATAGGAATAATTGATAAATCAAGGCAACCTTTTTTGATACCTTTGTAGATTTCATCGTTTGTTAATTCTTCTCCACCTAGGTATTTATCCATTAGTTCTTCACTAGTTTCAGCAACTGCTTCTACTAATTTTGTTCTATATTCTTCAGCTTTTTCTTTTAAGTCAGCTGGAATTTCAATTTCTGTATAATCTGTTGGTTTTTTATCATCATCCCAAACATAAGCAACCATTTTTACTAAATCAACTACACCACGGAATGTGTCTTCAGCACCAATTGGAATTTGAATTGGAACTGGATTAGCTTTTAAACGATTTTTAATTTGTGCTTCAACATTATAAAAATTTGCTCCAACCCTATCCATTTTATTTACGAATACTATTCTTGGAACATGATATTTATTTGCTTGTCTCCATACGGTTTCACTTTGTGGTTGAACTCCACCAACAGAGCAAAATACTGATACAGCACCATCTAAAACCCTCATTGAACGCTCAACTTCAATAGTAAAGTCAACGTGGCCTGGGGTGTCAATTAGGTTGATTTGGTGGTCTTTCCAAAAGCAAGTTGTAGCAGCTGAAGTAATTGTAATACCACGCTCTTTTTCTTGCTCCATCCAGTCCATTGTAGCTGTACCTTCGTGAGTTTCACCAATTTTATGACTCATACCAGTAAAGAATAAAATTCTTTCTGATGTTGTAGTTTTTCCTGCGTCAATGTGCGCAGCAATACCAATATTTCTAACACGAGATAAAGGAGTTTGTCTTGCCATTTTAACTCCTTTTTACCATCTATAATGTGCAAATGCTTTGTTCGCTTCTGCCATTTTGTAAGTATCTTCTTTTTTCTTGAATGCTGCACCTTTGCTATTTGCTGCATCCATTAACTCACCTGCTAATTTTTCAATCATTGTTCTTCCGCTTCTTTTTCTAGCGTTTAGAATAATCCAGCGAATTGCTAGTGCTTGTTGGCGAACAGGGCGAACTTCAACAGGAACTTGATAAGTTGCACCACCAACACGGCGTGCTTTAATTTCTAAAACAGGTTTTACATTTTCAATAGCATCATTAAATACATCTATACCTTTAACTTCGCTATTTTTAGACGATATTAAATCAATCGCACCATATAAAATTTCAGTAGCAACAGATTTTTTACCATCATACATTAATGAATTAATAAATTTTGTAATTACTTTACTACCATAAATAGGATCAGCTAGAACTTCTCTAACTTGTGCTCTTCTTCTTCTCATTTTTTCCTCTTCAACTTTAAATTATAATTTACTCAAATTATGCCGCATATCTAAGCTGCAAATCTGTGAAACTCGTTTTTATTTTTTGCCTTTTGTAGGAGCTGCTGCTTGACCTGGCTTTGGTCTTTTTGTTCCATATTTTGATCTTGAAACTGTTCTCTTTGCAACACCTGCAGTATCTAAAGCACCACGAACGATGTGATACTTAACACCTGGTAAGTCTTTAACCCTTCCGCCACGCACTAAAACGATGCTGTGTTCTTGTAGGTTGTGTCCTTCACCACCAATATAACTAATAACTTCAAATCCTGTTGTTAATCTAACTTTTGCAACTTTTCTTAACGCTGAGTTAGGTTTTTTAGGAGTTGTAGTATAAACTCTTGTACAAACGCCACGTCTTTGTGGGCAATCTTTTAACGCTGGTGATTTTGATTTAACAATCACTTTTTTGCGTTCTTTTCTAACCAATTGATTTATGGTAGGCACGTTTCATCCTTTCAAAAAATTTATTAAAAAGTCGTGATTATATAATATTTTTCTTAAAAAAGTTTTAATACTTTTAACCTTAATTGAGAACAAGAAATAATTAAGTTTTTTTCACTATCATTTACGAATTATTTTTTAGTAAATCCAAAAAAATTTTGAAAGGAATTAAAATGTCTAGTTCAGATGTGGATATTCAGTATTTCGGCATTTTAGCAATGTTAGTTATTGCTACAGGCTTATTTTTTGGACTAGTTTTTTTAGCAAAAACAATAGGAAATTCTTTAGCTAGAAAAAATAGAAAAAAATTAGGCTTAGGACCTTATGAGTGCGGACCTTTACCGCAAAAACAAGCAGTTAAAATAAATTCACAATTTTTTATTTTTGCTTTAATTTTTATCTTGTTTGATATAGAAGTTGTTTTTATGTATCCTTGGGCTTTAATGTATAAGCAATTAGGACTTTTTGCATTGATTGAAATGGTTTGTTTTTTTGTTTTACTTTTAGTTGGTTTTATCTATGCGTATAAAAAAGGAGCGTTACAATGGCAGAGCATCAATTAAACACAAATGGAATGCCAATAGCTTTAACTTCGGTAGATAAGTTAGTTGGTTGGGGTCAAAGTAACTCTTTATGGGCATTTTCTTATGGTCTTGCTTGTTGTGCTATTGAGATGATGGCTGGTGGTGGTTCAAGGTATGATTTTGATAGATTTGGAACTATTTTTAGAGCAAGTCCAAGACATAGCGATGTAATGCTTGTAGCTGGAACTCTTAGTAAAAAACATGCAGAATTTACAAGAAGATTATACGATATGATGCCTGATCCAAAGTGGGTTATATCTGTTGGTAGTTGCGCAAACACTGGTGGTATGTTTAATACTTATTCAACGGTTCAAGGTGTTGATAGGATAGTTCCTGTTGATATTTATGTTCCTGGTTGTGCTCCACGCCCTGAAAGTTTTCAGTTTGCTTTAATGATACTTCAAAAGAAAATTAGAAAAGAAAAAATATCTAAAAAAATAGCAGCAAAAAGGTTGGTGTAATGAGAGAATATAAAGACAAGATTAATGCGCAAAAGCAAGACTACTACAAAGATAGATTTTATCACGCACCACAAACTACTAAAATTGATATAAAAGGTAGTGAATTTGAATATTTATTTGATGAGTTTAATAATAATTTTTCTGTTTTAAATTCTTTTATTGAGCTTGATATTGCAGTTTTTATAATCAATAAAGAAGATAATTTAAAGGCTTTAAGAAAGGCTAAAGATTTAGGTTTTACAACTTTTACTGAATTGATTTGTTCTGATTATTTGGCTAAAGATAATTCTTATGAAGTTCAATATCTTTTATTAAATATGAATAAAAAACAAAGGCTTAGAATAGTTACAACCTGTAAGGCAGATGAAGCTATTGAAAGTGGAGTTTGTGTATTTAAGGGTTTAAATTGGTCTGAAAGAGAAGCTTATGATATGTTAGGTGTAAATTTTATTAATCACCCTAATTTAAAAAGACTATTAATGCCTGATGATTGGTTTGATTATCCACTTAAAAAATCTTATCCTTTAGAAGGAGATGAATTTGCCAAATGGTATGAAATAGATAGAATTTTTGGTAAGGAATATCGTGAAGTTGTAGGGCCTGAAAATCGTGATTCAGGAAGAGTTGATTGTAATGATACAAATAATTTTTCTAGAATTTATCATGAAGTTCCAAAAGGAGCTGAGCCTATTAGTATTGCTTATAAACAAGAATATCAAGAAGATGAAGGCGTAATGTTTGTTAAGAAAGTTAAGCGTGCTGATTCAAAATTCATAGAAGGAAGAAGATAATGCAAATACCATCAAAGTTAAAACCTTATTATGAAAATGTAGCCTTTAGTAAAGAAGATGGCAGAATGATTATAAATCTTGGTCCTCAGCACCCAAGCTCACACGGAAACTTAAGATTAGTGTTAGAGCTTGATGGGGAAAAAGTAGTTAAATGCACTCCAATGATTGGTTATATGCATCGTGGTATGGAAAAAATGGCTGAAAATATGATTTATCAAGAATTTATTCCAACTACTGATAGAATGGATTATGTAGCAGCAAGTGCAAATAACTATGCTTATGTAGCAGCTGTTGAGAAGCTTTGTGGTTTAGAAATTCCTAGAAGAGCTCAAATCATTAGAATGATGTTATTAGAATTAAATAGACTTGCTAGTCATTTATTATGGCTTGCAACTCACGCACTTGATATTGGAGCAATGACTGTATTTTTATATTGCTTTAGAGAGCGTGAATATGTTATGGATTTAATAGAAAAATATTGTGGTGCAAGACTTACACATTCATCTATGAGAATAGGTGGTGCAATGCTTGATTTACCTGCCAATTTTACTCAAGAATTATTAGCATTTTGTGATAAATTCTTAAACGATGTAAAAGATTATGAAACCTTACTTGATGATAATAGAATTTGGCGTCTTAGAACAGAAGGCGTTGGGGTTGTTACAAAAGAACAAGCATTAAGCTGGGGTTGTAGTGGCGTAATGCTTCGTGGAAGTGGAATTGAATGGGATATTAGAAAAGAAGAGCCATATTTACTTTATAATGAAGTTCAATTTGGTGTTCCGGTTGCAAACCAAGGAGATACTTACGCAAGATATAAATGCTATATGCAAGAGTTTCGTGAGAGTGTAAAAATACTTAGACAATTAGTGCCTATGTATAGAGAGAGTTCTCCTGAATTAATTTGCAACAATAAAGAATTTGTAAGTGCAAGTAAAGAACAAATTATGACTCAAAATTATTCTTTAATGCAGCATTTCGTATTAGTTACTCAAGGTCTTCGCCCACCTGTTGGAGATGTATATGTGCCAACAGAAAGTCCTAAAGGAGAGCTTGGATATTTTATTAAAAGTGATGGTTCAACTAGACCTTATCGTCTTAAAGCTAGAACTCCTAGTTTTTGGCATTGTTCGTTTTATGAAGAGCTTTTGGTTGGAACTTATGTGGCTGATGTTGTGGCTATTATGGGTTCAACAAATATTGTTTTAGGGGAGATTGATAGATGAGAAGAATTGACCTTAGAAAAAGTAAAGATTTATTTGCTGATTTAAAAACTCATATTGATAATGCTAAAGCTAATGAAGTTTTGGTTGTTTTATTTGAAATCGGAGATTTTTCTAATATTGATAAATCTTATGAATTTGTAGCTAATAATAATTGTAAGATGATGAACTCACTTAAGTTTAATCAAAGTGATTGGACTATAGTTATTAAAAAGGAGGCAAAATGAAAATATTAAGCTTCTTAAATTATGCAAGTAAAGAAGTCTTAAGTCATTTTAGCCAAGATAAAATAGTAAATATCGGTAGTTTTTACGATGAGAGATTAAAACAAAAATTTTATAAATGCGAACTAGGAACCGAAAGCTATGTTTTAGCATTGTTTTGCACTATGCTTAATTTAAGCGAATTTGATATAGGCGAACTTAGTGCTGAGAGTTGTTTTGGAGAAGAAGAAGCTAGTGAGATTTTAGAATTTTTAAAGAGTGCTGATTTAATTTTATTAGATAGTAATTTGCTTTATCATAAAGACAAAAATATATATTATTTTGCAAGTAAATTGGCTAAACATTTTGATTTAAAACTTATGTTTGATTATGAATTAAAAGATGTTGAGTTGGTTGAATTAGATGATAATAATGGGCTTATTTTATATGAATGTTTAGATAATGATGATTTTATAGTAAGTCCAGCTTTTGCAAATCTTGCAAAAATTAAAGAATTTGATTTAGTAGAAATTAAAACAAAAACTAAAACATTAAAAAAGAAAGTAAAAATTGATAATAGTTTAAAAGGATTATTTGCATTAAGTAAAAAAGATAATGCTTATGCGTTTAGTCCTTGTGTGGTTAAAGGAGTAAGCAATGAAAATTAACATTAATGGTAAAGAATGCTTAGCTAATGATGGCGATTATGTTTTACAAGTTGCTCGTGCTAATGATATTTTCATACCTGCAATTTGCTATTTAAATGATTGCAGTCCAACTTTAGCTTGCAGAATGTGTATGGTTGAAATTGATGGCAAACGCTCATACGCTTGTAATACTAAAGTAAAAGATGGAATGCAAGTATTAAGCAATACTAAAGAATTATGGGACGAAAGAAATGCTATTATGCAAACTTATTGCATAAATCACCCATTACAATGCGGAGTTTGTGATAAAAGTGGAGAATGTGAATTACAGAATTTCACGCATAAAGCACAAGTAGATACTCAAAATCATTGGATAAAAGAAATAGATAGAAGACATCAAGATTGGGGTGCTTTACAATATGACCCAAGTCTTTGTATAGTTTGTGAAAGATGTATTACCGTATGTAAGGACAAAATCGGAGATAGTGAGTTAAAAACTATAGCTCGTGGTGGAGATGCACCTGATAAAGATTTTAAAGATACTATGAGTAAAGATGCTTATGCAGTTTGGACAAAATTTCAAAAATCACTAATAGCTCCACAAAATGGAACAACTTTAGATTGTCAAGAATGTGCTGAGTGTGTTAGTGTTTGTCCGACTGGTGCAATTATTAATAAGAATTTTCAATATCGCTCAAATGCTTGGGAACTTACTCGCATACCTGCTAGTAATCCACATAGTAGTGATTGTGAGCTTATGTATTATGATGTTAAACAAAAAAGTATTAAAGATAATACTAAGATGGTTTATAGAGTTTCAAATGATTTTCATTTTACTACTTTAAATAAGGCTGCAAGATTTGCTTATGATATAGCAAGTGATTGTAAAGGTAAAGATGAAGTAGAGTTTAATCGCTTAGTATCGTTGTTTAAAGATAATAAAATTAAAAATGTGAAATTTAACAGCTATATAACAAATGAAGAAGCATATATTTTAGAATTACTTAGACAAAAATATGGCTTTAATTTAGTAAATAATGAAGCTTTATGTTTTCAAGATTTCTTAAAGACTTTTTGCGCTCATTCAGGTAGTTTTTATAATGCAAGTAGTGATGATGTTAAAAAATCTGATTTTATCGTAATTGCAGGAAGTTTTTTAAGACACGATAATCCTACTTTATCTTATAAGGTAAATAATGCAATTGTTATGAATAAGGGTGCTGGGCTTTATTTTCATCCTATTAAAGATACAAAATTTTCAAAAATTGCTAAGAATTTCGTAAGTGTAAATTGTGATTATGGTAAAGAAGCTCAAGTTTTAGAATTTATTTTACAATATTTTGCAAAAGACTTGCCGCAGGATTTAGCATATATCAAAGACGCTTTTTATGAAGAACAAATTGAAGTAGAAGTTAAAAGTAAAGATGCTGAAGGCAATGAGATTAAAGAGAAAAAGCAAGAAACAATCAAAAAATCAAGCCTAGCTAAAGAATTAGGATTTGATGAAGATAAATTAAAAGATTTATTACTTAAAAAAGCTAATTTTACTTTAATTATCGGAAATGATTATTTTTACCATGAAAATGCAAAATATTTAGCGTATTTACTTGCAAATATTCAAAAATTAACTGATTTTAAAGTTATGTTAATCCCACCACGCACTAATACTTTAGGTGTAAGTTTATTGTGTAAATTAAGTAAAGCTAGTGATGGTTTTACTCTAGGATATAATGAGCGTGGAGATTTCTCATTTTCAAATGATGAGCATAATAATCTTGCTAGTTCAAATCTACTTGAGCAAGAAGGAACATTTGTAAATTATGATAAAAGGCTTGTTCCTACGAATGCTGCACTTAAATTTAAAGGATATTATTTAAATGATTTAGCAAATGCTCTTGGATTAGATGCACTTTATACGATTGAATATACAGAGCAATTACCTAAAGATAAAGGCTTTTTAAATATTGCTTTTGATGATTTGACAAATCATTATGATAATGCAGGAAATAATCATCGTGGGTATTTAATTGATACTTGTGAGTTTGTAAAGAATTTAAAACAAGATAATCAAATTCCACAAAATATAAAATCAACTTGCGAATGTAAAAAAGATGATATTGTAATACTTGCAAACCCAATTGGAAATCTATCAAAATATACTAATAAATCAAGCTTTTTTAACGAATGTGCTTCACTTTACGCAAGTAAAGATTATCTAGCTAAACATAATTTAAAAGAAAATTCTATGGTTAAGATTTATGATGATAAAGATGAAATTATTATAAAAGTAGTTTTAGATAAGAATATTGAAAATGGTGCTTATTTACCTACTTTTGATGATAAGATTAATCCTTATAAATTCTTTAAAACAAGACGCTACTATGCGTTAAATATAAAGGAAATTAGCTATGAGTGAGACTATGTTTTTTATAATCGTTACGCTGATTAAATGTCTTTTAGTAATTGCAATTTTTGCTTCATTAGCTGGATTTGCAACTTATTTAGAAAGAAAGGTTTTAGGTTATGTTCATAGAAGACTTGGGCCTGATATGGTAGGACCTGCTGGTGTTTTACAAATCGTGCCTGATATGATTAAATTATTTACAAAAGAAGATTTAATCCCATATATGACAAATAGTAAAGTATTTAAAGTAGCTCCTTTAGTATCAGCAATTTGTGCTTTTATGGCTTTTGCTGCTGTGCCGATTTTTCCTGAATTTACATTATTTGGGCATACGATAAAACCAATTATTGCTGATGTAAATATAGCGGTTTTATACATTGCTGGATGCTCATCACTTTGTGCTTATGCTATATTTTTAGGTGGTATGTCAAGTTCTAGTAAATATCCTTTAATAGGTGGTGCTAGGGGGCTTGTTACTATCATATCTTATGAAGGCGTTAGTGGTCTTTGCTTATTAGCTGTTGTTTTATTAACTGGTTCTATGAGCTTAGTTGATATTAACGCTTATCAAGAAGGTGGAATTTTATCTTGGTTAGTATTTAAACAACCAATTGCATTTGTTTTATTTACAATAGCAATTTTTATTGAAACAAACAGAACTCCTTTATGTCTAGCAGAAAACGACCCTGAATTAGTTGCAGGTTATGGCACTGAATATAGTGGTCTTCGCTGGGGAATGTTTTTTATAGGTGAATATGCTAGTATGATTTTAGGCTCAATTTTGATTACTTTATTATTTTTAGGTGGATATAACGATTTTTATTTCATACCAGGCGCTATTGCTATGATTTTAAAAATATGCTTTGTATTTTCTTGGTATTTTTGGGCTAGGGGGACTTTCCCACATTTAAGGGCTGATCAAGTTATGAGAATGAGCTATTTGATATTATTACCTGTTGCGGGTGCGAATTTAATCATAACTGCGTTATTGGCTTTATAAGGAGAATATATGAAAAAGTATTATGTAGTAGATGAAAAAAGAAAATTAATTCTTACTCCTTATGAAAAATTTATAAGAAGTGTTAAAAGATGTTTAAATACTGATTTAATCAGCGGTTTAGCATTTATAATTAATGAAACCTTAAAAAGGGGTAATTCAGCAACTATTAAATATCCAATGGAAAAAATCAAATTAGATAATCGTTATCGTGCTGTGCATAGATTGCAAAGATTTATTGAAAGCGAAAATGAACGCTGTATTGGTTGTGGGTTGTGTGAAAAAATTTGTATTTCAAATTGTATTAGAATGGAGACAAAATTAGGCGATGATGGTAGAAAATTAGTAAGTAATTATTCTATTAATCTTGGTCGTTGTATTTATTGTGGATTTTGTGCTGAAGTTTGTCCTGAACTTGCTATCGTGCATGGTGTTGAATATGAAAATGCAGCAGAGCAAAGGTCATATTTTGCACATAAAAAAGATATATTAACTCCAATTGATAATCTAATTAATCAAGTTGAATTTGAAGGTGCTGGAAGTTTAAGAGCTGATGCTGATGATTTTGTAAAAGTTACACCAAATTATTATGATGTAATGAAAGCAAGAGAAAGTGAAGCTTCAATTTCAAATTCTAGCGATACAAAAGAAGATAAAACGAATAAAGAGGCAAAAGATGTTTGAGTTAATTATATTTTATATTTTCGCTGCTTTAGTTGCGGGATTTTTTATAATTGCGGTAAGTTCTAAAAATATTTTATATTCTCTT
Source organism: Campylobacter sp. RM12647 (assembly GCF_020138135.1). Lineage (NCBI taxonomy): Bacteria > Pseudomonadati > Campylobacterota > Epsilonproteobacteria > Campylobacterales > Campylobacteraceae > Campylobacter > Campylobacter sp. RM12647. Next base: position 19,728 of record NZ_JACGAS010000010.1, read on the forward strand.
AGCTCTCTTGCTTGTGGAATGGTATTTTTAAGCGCTCATTATTTTTTATTAGGAGCAGAGTTTTTGGGTGCTGCTCAAATTATAGTATATAGTGGGGCTGTTTTAGGGCTTTATAGTTTTGCTATGATGTTTTTTGATTTAAGCAAAGAATTAAAAGAAAAGCTAAAACATAAAAAAACTTTTTTTAGTTTAAGTATTTTAGCGAGTGTTCTTATGATAATTATGACTTTAGGATTTAAGTTAAATTTATCTCAATCAAGTTTATTGGTTAGCGAAGAGCTTGAAAATACTCGTAGTTTAGGGATTATTTTATTTACAAAATACCTTTTAGCTTTTGAGATAGTTGCAGTGGTTTTACTAATGGTAATAATAGCAGCTATTGTGCTAGTAGCAAAGAAGATAAAGGAAGAACAATGAATTATTTATTATTATCAATTGTATTGTTTTTGATTGGTTTAGTAGGAGTATTAAAAAGACAGAATTTAATAATGTTTTTTATATCTACTGAAATAATGTTAAATGCTGCAAATTTAGCTTTTGTAGCAATTTCAAAAATGCACAATGCTTTAGATGGGCAAGTTTTTGCTATTTTTATTATGGCAATAGCAGCTTGCGAAGTAGCTATTGGGCTTAGCTTTTGTGTGATTAAATATAGACGCGATAAAAGTCTAGATTTTGGAGAGTGCAAATGAGTTTATTATGTGTTTTATTTTTACCATTATTAAGTGCAATTTTTGCAGGAATTTATTCTTTTTCTCCAAAAAATAAAGTAATAGGTTATTTTTGTTCTTATTTAATGCTTTTAGCTTGTATTTTTGCTTTTATATCTTTATATTATTTAGCAGATAAGAATTTGTATATTAGTTTGGGTCATTGGATAGGAATTTTAAATGTTAATTTCGGCTTTTTAATAGATTCTGTTAGCCTTACTATGATGTGCGTTGTAACATTAGTTGCTACTTGTGTGCATTTTTATAGTATTTATTATATGGAACACGATGAAGGTTTTAATAAATTCTTTGCATTTTTAGGTTTATTCGTATTTTGTATGTTAATTTTAGTAATGAGCGATAATTTCTTATTATTATTTGTTGGATGGGAAGGCGTTGGTCTATGCTCTTGGTTATTAATCGGCTTTTGGTATCAAAATGAAAAATTCTCATTAGCAGCAAATGAAGCTTTTATTATGAATAGAATAAGCGATTTTGCAATGCTTTTAGGAATATTTTTAATATATTTTAATTTCGGAACTTTAAGTTATAAAGAAGTATTTGCTATATTAAGCTTTCACGAAATGTTAAATCCTAATTTATTAACTTTAATTGCTGCTTTATTATTTGTTGGTGCTATGGGTAAATCAGCTCAATTTCCATTCCATACTTGGCTAGCAAATGCGATGGCAGGTCCAACACCAGTTTCAGCATTAATCCACGCTGCTACGATGGTAACTGCTGGTGTTTATTTGGTAATTCGCTCTCACGATTTATTTTCGCAAGTTCCAAATGTAAGTTATTTTATAGCTTGTTTAGGTGCTTTTGTAGCTTTATTTGCTGCTTCAATGGCAATTGCTGCAAAAGATTTAAAAAGAATTGTGGCATTTTCTACACTTTCTCAACTTGGATATATGTTCGTAGCTTGTGGTTTAGGAGCTTATAAAATAGCATTATTTCATTTAGTAACTCACGCATTTTTTAAAGCATTATTATTCTTAGGTGCTGGAAATATTATGCACGCAATGCACGATGAATTAAACATTTATAAAATGGGTAAATTATATAAACCTATGAAAGTTACAGCAGTTTTAATGATAATTGCAAGTTTAGCTTTAAGTGGTATTTATCCATTCGCAGGATTTTTCTCAAAAGATAAGATTTTAGATTTTGCATTTGTAACAGAGCATTTTGGCTTATATTCTGTTTTATTATTTACAGCGTTTTTAACAGCGTTTTATAGTTTTAGACTATTAATGATGGTATTTTTTGCTCCAAAAAATCACACAATCCATCCACACGAAGCAAAACCTATAGCATTAATTGCAATGCTACCTTTAGCAATATTAGCAATTATTGCAGGTTTTTGGGATAGTAAATTCTTTGAATTTATCAGAATTCCTATGCAAGAATTACACCATAATTATGTATTAATTGCTATTTCTTTAGTGGTTGCTATAGTAGGAATTGTTTTAGCTATAGTAGTTTATAAAAATGGTGCAAAAGAAACTTGCAATTGTAAATATAAAAAGCTTTTAGAAAATGAATATTACATACCTAAATTATATGAGATTATTTTCATACAACCTTATAAATGTTTAGCTAAAGTATTAACAGGATTTGAAGAAGGTCTATATTCATTTATTTTTGAATGTCCTAAAAAGCTTTTAAGTCTTGTTTCTTGTGAGAACAAAAACAATAACTTAACTCTTCACATTGTGTTTATTTGTGCATTTTGTGTGTTTTTACTTTTAACAATGGTGGTGATATATGCTTAGTTTATTGATATTTTTACCTTTAATTTTTGGGGTTAGTGCATATTTTATAAATGATAAGGCTTCTAAAATTAGCGGAATTTTATTTTCTTTTATAATTTTATGCCTTAATTATTATGTGATAATTGATGAAATTCATACATTTAATTATACTTTAATAAAAGCTTTTAATTTTGGGATTAATTTAAAAGCTGATGAGATAGCATTTACTTTAGCTTTTGTTGCAAATTTAATGCTATTTTTGTCAATGTGCTTTTTTTCTAAACAAACAAAAGACTTTTTAATAAGTGCTATGATTTTAAGTGCTTGTATGAATGGTTTATTTTTAGCAAATGATGCTTTATTATTTTATATTTTTTGGGAAGTTTCATTATTTCCACTTTTATATTTAATGGTTAAAAACAATGAAGCAAAACTAGCTAGGTCATTTTTTGTATTTGCATTTTTAGGCTCAATTTTTATGCTACTTGCTATGATTTATCTAGCTTATAATGCAAGAGTTAATGATGCGATTTTAAATTTTGATATTAGTTATTTCTCAACTACAAATTTAAGTCCTATTGAAAATACTTTATTATTTATAGGATTTTTCTTAGCATTTGCTATAAAAGCTCCTATTTTTCCATTTCATAGTTGGGCTATTAAAACTTATTCAAAAGCACCTAATTTTGTTTCTGTAATGCTTGCAAGTTTTAAAATGGCGCCTTTTGGAATGATTAAGTTTTGCCTTCCTTTATTTGCTGTTAGCATTAATGAATTTAGTGGGATAATTTATACATTATGTATAATTTCAGCAATTTATGCAGCACTTCTAGCAAGCAATGCGAAAAATTATAAAGAATTAAGTGCAATGAGTTCAATATCACACTTAGGAATTATTTGTTTAGGTATTTTTTCTATGCATCCAATTGCTTTAAGTGGAGCTGTTGTTTATATGGTAGCTCATGCTATTGTAAGTGGGGCAATGTTTTTTTACGCTGAAATTTTAAAAGATAATTACAAAACTTATAATCTAAGTGAGTTAAAGGGCTTAGCTAAACATATGCCTTATTTGACATTTATTTTTGGAGTTTTATTATTTTCATCAATTTCTTTACCACTTACTATAAGCTTTGCAGGTGAGTTTTTGGTTCTTTATGGAGTATTTGCAGCTAGTAAGATGGCTGGAGTTTTTGCTACTTTAGTTGTGATACTTGGAGCTGTTTATATGTTAAATATGTTTAGAAATAGCTTTTTAAGTAAAGAAAATGAAGCTAAAGACATAAAGGTTAGTTTATCTAAGATAATAATTTTATCTTTCATAGCTTTGATTATAATTGTATTTGGAGTAAATCCTAATATAATTTTAGATTATATCAACTTTGCGGTATAAGGAGATAGAATGCAACTTGATTTAAATGTATTACTTATTTTACCTGAACTTGCTTTGATAGTTTTTGCTTGTTTTATATTGGTTGCTAATTTATTTTATAAATTTGATTTAAAAGCTTTAAAAGGGCTTAGTATTGTGGCTTTAATAATTGCTATTATTTGCCAATTTAATTGCCCTTATGATGAGAGTTTTTTTGATTTATTTATATTTGATAATTTAGCAAAATATTCAAGTATATTAATCAATCTATCAGCTATTTATTTTCTACTTGCTAATAAAAGAGCTGATGAAGGTGAGTTTTTTGCATTATTTTTAATGATGATAGCTTGTTTAAATTTTATGGTAAGCACTAATAATTTAATAGTAGCTTTTATAACTCTTGAAGGCTCTTCTTTAGCACTTTATAGCTTAATAGCGTTTAAGAAAAAAGCAATTGAAGGTGCTATTAAATACTTTAATTACGGAATGCTAGGCTCAGCATTTTTTGCTATGGGTTCTGCAATGTATTATTTTGATAGTGCAAGTTTAGAACTAAACTCATTAGCTACAATTAGCACGGCTAGTATTTTAGCCTTTGTTATGATAGGAATTACAATATTATTTAAATTATCAGTAGCACCGCTTCATATGTGGCTTAAAGATGTGTATTTAAAGGCTGATTCAAGTTTAGCTGGATTTATTTCAATAGTTCCAAAAATAGCTATGATGGTATTTGCATATAGATTTATGATTTCATTTGAAAATTTCTTCAATGTAAGTGAGATTATTTTAATTATTGCTTGTGCTTCTATGCTTTTTGCTAGTGTTATGTCATTAAAGCAAGATAATGCAAAATCAATGTTAGTATATAGCTCTGTTTCACATTCATCGTTTGCTTATTCAACCCTTGCATTTTTTCATTTATCAAGCCAAATGTTTTTATATTATTTTTTAACATTTGCATTTGTAAATATCGCATTATTTATGTTTTTAGGTGCGTTTAAAGACACAAATTATGAGAATTTAAAAGGGGTGTTTAAGAAATATCCTTTATTAGGAATTTGTATTGTTGTATTATTGTTAAATCTTGCAGCATTGCCACCATTTGGTGTGTTTTTTGCTAAGGTTGGTGTAATTAATATAGCTTTAAATGTTAATACTTATGCAGCAATTTGTATGGCACTTAGCTCAATTATTATGCTATTTGCTTATTTAAGATTTATAAAAGCAATTTTTGCAGATAAAGAAATAGGATTTTTATATTTTAATAACGCTCAAAAAATAGTTTTAATTTTAGCAGTTATTGCTTCTTTTGTTGCAAGCGTTGGATTAGATTATATTAAATAATGAAAAAAATATTATTTCTTTGCTTTTGCGTTTATTTATATTCTTTTGAACTATATATAAACTCTGGCAAGGAAATAAATAAAAATATATCAGTTTTACATATTAAAAACAATACTGATATAACTTGTGATAAATTACAAGATGAGAATTTAAAACCTTATTTTAAATGTAGTGTGAAGGGTAAATCAAGGTTATTATCAAATCAAGATTTAACCTTATTCAAATTAGAATTTAAAAATTCAAAAGATACTTTAGATATATATATTTACCCTAAAACAAATGTTAGTATTGTTGATAGCGAGCAAAAATTATATGATACTAATGTGGTTTTTGCATCTAGCAAAAAAGTTTCTAAAAATTTTACTTTTATATTTTTTCCATATACTCAAGGAGTGTTAAGTCCTAATGGACTTGATTTTGATGTGATTTTTCCTGATTTACAAACTCCTTTTATAGAAGGACTTGATTTAGACCAAAATCCTGTAAATATTAGCGATAATAGTGATATTAATTCTTATTTGAGTATTAAAAAATATTACGATAATAAGCAATATAAAGAGCTATTAGATTTATGCAATATGTCTTTAGAAAAATATAAAAATAGTATTTTTATAAGCGAGTTTTATTTGTATAGAATTAGAGCTATGTTTAATTTGCTAAATGAAAATACCACTTTAAGTGAAGAAATTATTTCAAGTGCAAAAGATTATGTAAGGGTTTTTCCAAGTGATGAGAATTACACTGAAATATTGCAAATGATGGTAAAAACTTATTTAAAATTAGAACAAAGAAGTGATGCTGAATATTTTATAGATATTTTAAATAACGAGCACCCAAATTCTTATTACACAAAATTGGCAAGTTTAAACTATGCTGATTTTTTACTATCTCATGGCAAAAGAGATGCTGCTACTATTATTTATAATAATATTTTATTTAGTTCAGATGATGCGATTTTGGCTAGTAAAGCTGCAATATCTTTAGCAAAAATCAATATTAGTCATAATAAAGCAAAGGAAGCTAAGGAATTTGTATTAAAAGTCTTTAATGCAAATGAGCAATATTTATTAGAAGATAAGGATAAAACATTGGGTTTAGCTGATGATTTTTTCAAGGAAAAAATGTATGATATTAGTGCTCCTATTTATGAGTTTTTATTTAAAAATTCAAATAAATTAGACCCTTATTATGAAAGGGTATTAAAAAATTTAGGGGTTTCTTTAGCTAAAAATAATGATTATAAAAAGGCTGATGAATATTTAAATGAATATAAAAAGCTATTTCCTAATGGCGAATATATGAATATTATTGATGAAACTATTGATAGTTTATATTTTGAAAAAGATGAACAAGATAGCTTTAAATTGCACGAATATTATAATTTTTTAATGGCTAAATATGATAATAACATATCAAAAAGAGCTCTTTATGAAGAAGTTAAATTATTGTATAAAGAAAAAGATTATGAAAAGATTTTAAAACTAGAAAAGAAAATAAAAGATAGTGAAAATGAAGAGCTAATTTCTTTATATGATAGTAGCTTGATTAATTTATTAAATATTGCATTAGATGATGATGATTGCGATGAAGTTTTAGGATACATAAAAAATAATAATTTTATAAGTGATGAAAAAGTCATTAATAAAATGAAATATTTAGAGTGCCTAGAGAGAAAAAAAGAAAATAAATTAGCTTTAGATTTTGCAATTAAGTTTGAAAATGAAGATTTGGTGTTTTATAAAATTAAACAAGCAAAACTTTTATATTTAAATAAGCAGTATAAAGATGTAGAAAATATAATCAAATCTATTTTAAATAAACGATTTAATATTAAAAAACCAGAATATTTTGAGATATATTATTATTTATCATTATCATTAATTAAGCAAAACAAATACAACGATGCTATTTTTTCATTAAAACAGCTTGAAAAATACGGTAATGGATTAAGATTGGTTGAAGTTTATGACGAATTTTTGAATTACTTTAAAAACAATAATCTTGATATTTCAGCTATTACTTATGGTAAAAAAGCAATTAATATACAAAATTATTTAGGTATTAATTTATATAGTCCTAAGATAGAGTTAATTACTTTAAATGCTTTAATTAATAAAAATAATATAAAAGAAGCTAAAGAAATATTTATAGATTTATATAAATTAAAATTAAGCGAAGAAGAATACAGCAATGCAAAATATTTAGAAGCTAGTATGCTAATTAAAAATAAAGAATTTGAAAAAGCAAAAGAAACTTTAAAAGAATGCAAAAGTGGTGATTGGAAAAATTTATGTGATGAAAAATTACAACTTTTGGAATAATTTAAGCTAAATCTAATTTTTAAAATATATAATATGCGTTTTACTTATTGGACAGATGGGTGAGTGGCTGAAACCACACCCCTGCTAAGGGTGCAGCTCTTAATCGGGGCTCGAGGGTTCAAATCCCTCTCTGTCCGCCACTTTATTTCAAAAACTTATTTTATGCGCTCGTAGCTCAGCTGGATAGAGCATTTGATTGCGGTTCAAAAGGTCAGGGATTCGAATTCCTTCGGGCGCACCATTCATACTCATTGTTAATATATAGTTTTATAATTTGTTTTTTTAATACTTTAAAAGGAGTTATAATGAGAAAATTACTTTCTTCATTGGTAGTTGTTGGTGCGATTAGCACTTCTTTATTTGCAGGTGCAAATACTCAAACAGGTTGCGGACTTGGAACTATAATTATTAAAAACCCTGATTCAGCAATTATGTATGCTTTACAAGCTACTACAAACGGAACTTCAGGTAATCAAACTTTTGGTATTACTACAGGAACACTAAATTGCCAAGAAACAAGATTAGTTCATAATGAAAAAGCAATTAATTTCGTAAATGCAAATCTTGACGCTTTATCAAATGAAGCTGCTTTAGGAATGGGCGAGCATTTAGATACTTTAGCTGAACTTTTAGAAGTAAAAGACGCTGATTTATTTAAAGCTAATTTAAGAGCAAATTACTTAGCTATTTACAATTCAAGCAATGTTGTAGGTGCTCAAGTTTTAGATAGAGCTTCTGCTTTATAATTGAAAAAGTTTTTATTTTTATTGTGCTTTTGTATTTTTGCAAAGGCACAAGATAATGAATTATTAAATCTTGATTTTTCTAAATTAAGTATTTCTAAAGATGAGTTTTTAGAAATTATTCAACAAGCTAATCAAAAACAAGTTTTTAACACAATAGAATGGAAAAATCTCCTTCACTTTACAAACAACAAAAGCGAGATAATTAATAAAGAATTTTTTTATTCAAATCAAAGGAATTTAAAATCAGAATTTGAGCTTAATTTATATATGTATTTTTTAAAAAAAGAAATATATTTAGGCAAAAAAGAAGAGTTAAATCAAAAAGATTCTGCTATAACTTTTAGCAATGATAATGATAATTTGCACTTTATTTGCAAGTTTCCTTTAAGGGCAAAATACATAGAAAAATCTCTAAAACTTACTAAAAATCAGGATTTAAATTGTTCTGATTTGAATAATTTCTTAGAATATATTAGCCCTAAATCAATTAGCATAGTTTTTCCAGCTGCTTATTTAAATTCCCCAGCTTCAATGTTTGGGCATACATTTTTGCTAATTAATTCTAATTACAATTCAAGGCTTTTATCTTACGCTATTAATTATGCTGCTGATGTTGATGAAAAAGATGAAAATGGCTTAATGTTTGCCTTTAAAGGTTTGTTTGGCGGATACATTGGCAAGTATTCTTTAAAGCCTTATTATGATATGTTAAAAACATACAAAGATAGCGAAAATAGAGACCTTTACGAGTATGATTTAAAATTAAATGAAGAAGAAGTAAATAGACTGATTTTGCATTTATGGGAGATTAAGGATAGTAGTTCGGTTTATTTGTTTTTTGATAAAAATTGCTCTTATAATATTTTGTGGTTACTTGAGAATGCAAATCCTGATATTAAATTAAGAAATAAATTTATTTATAGCGTAATCCCAAGCAATACTATACAAAAAATCAACGATATTAATCTAATTAGCGATTATCACTATAGAGCATCAAAGTTAAATACCATTTTAAATCAAGCAAAAGATTTGAGTTTTGATGAGATAAATCTAGCAAAAAATATAGCTTTAGGTAAAATTGAGCCAAATTATGATTATTCTATTTTAGCCTTAGCGAACGAGCTTAGTCAGTATTATGCTAGTAAAAATGAGCTTAGTGTAGATGAATACAAAAAAATAACTCATAAAATATCTAGTAATTTATCTCAAAGCAAAATAGCAAAGCTTCCTTTAAAAACTCCAAAAGAAAGCATAATTAAGGCTAATTATCCTAGCAAAATATCATTTGCTTATGATACAAAAAAGAAAGCTTTATTATCAATTAGACCAGCCTTGCACGATATTTATGAAGATGATTTGGGTTTTGATAAAGGTATCGGGATAGAATTTTTAAGCACTACTATTAATTATGATAAAAAGCCTAAATTAGATGAGTTTGTCCTGCTAAGACTTGCAAGTTTAAGTGATTTTAACTATATAAATCATAAGCCAAGTTTTTTGTTTAAACTAGCTTATGATGATGTATTAGATGATAAATTAGCAAATATGGAGCTTTTAGGTGGGATTAGTTTTGTTAATGAGTATTTTTTATTATCATTTTTAAGTGGTTTTAGAGCTTATAAAGACGGTTTGAGCTTTAATAATCAAATAATTACAAGCCTATCTTATAAAGCAAATAAGCTTAGTTTAAGTTATCATAAGAATTTTTATAAGCACGGCTTATTAGAAGATATTTTAAGTATCAAAACTCATTTTAAGATTTATAAAAACACTGCGATTTTTGCTGAATTTCAAAAATATTTTCACAAAAACGAAACATTTAAAATAGGTATAAATTATTATTTTTGATATTTTTTTGGATTTGGAATTTAATTTGATTTTTTTTAAATTCTAAGTATTTGGGTTAGCAATTGTTTTTAAAAATTTATAAAAAGATATAAATAAATATAAAATATTTTTAGTTTTTTATATTAATAAAATTATTTAATTTTTATTATAATTACTTAAAATCTATATAAGGAAAATTTATGATAAATCAACCTATAGTTACTATTTTTGCTGGTGTAAATGGTGCAGGAAAAACCACTTTATATTTTTTAACACTAGAAAAAGGAATAAATTTAGGCTATCGTATAAATGTAGATGAAATAGCTCAAAGTATTGGAGACTATAGAGATAGACAAACTCAAGTTCGTGCTTCAAGAATAGCTATAACAATGCGTAAAGTTTATATAGATGATAAACTTAATTTCAATCAAGAAACTACACTTTGTGGAAAATCTATATTAAATCTATTTGATGAATTAAAAGAGAATAATTACAAAATAAATTTACGCTTTGTAGGGCTTGATAGCCCACAAACAGCAAAAGAGCGTGTAAAAATACGAGTTAGTAAAGGTGGACATGATATAGAACCACATTTAATAGATAAAAGATATTACGAAAGTATGCAAAATCTTTTAAAAATTATGCCGTTGTGTGATGAGATTTTGGTTTATGATAACACTAAAAATTATGAATTAATTGCAAAAATAACAAATGGAAAAGTAGATATACAAAAAAATATTGAATGGTTCAATGATTTAATTTCAGAAAAAATAAAACTTCAAAATTATTAATTTATAAATGTTAGTTATGATTTAAAAAACCACAAAGGACAAAGATGAAAAAACTCACATTATTTTTATTTAGTTTATTTTTATGGGGGGGGGTATTTATTAAATAACAAAGATATAAATTTTACTTATTTAACCAAATCAACCAACCACAAAACCCAAACAATCCAAGAACTAAAAAGCATTTCTATACCAATGAAACAAGGTGTATTATCAGCACATTCTTCAAGCACAATATCTCTTAATAATGATTATTTGCTTAGCGTATTTTTTGCAGGTTCTAAAGAAGGTGCAAAAGATGTAGCAATTTATGCGAGTATTTATCAAGGCACAAATTATTTAGAGCCTTTTGCATTAATTACTAGAGAAAAGCTTATGAAAGATAGCAAAGAATATATTAAAAAAATCGGAAATCCAACCTTAGTCAAAACAGATAATAAAATCCATTTATTTGTTGTAGGAGTTAGTTTTGGCGGCTGGGCAAATAGCAAAATATATCATTATATTAGCAGTATTGATACTATTGATTTTAAATTCCAAAAAGTCCTTCATTTAAGCCCTTTTGCAAATATTAGTAATCTTGTAAGAGCTAATGCTATTTATATTAATTTAGGTAAAGAATTTGGCTTTTTACTCCCGATTTATCACGAATTAGCCAATAAATATCCTTTAGCTTTAGTATTTAATAATTCAGGCGAACTTTTAAAAATCAAAAAACTCACTAATGCTAAAGATTTATTTCAGCCAAGTGTCGTTGCTATTAATGATAAACTAGCTTTATTTGCTTTTAGGTCTAGCAAAAGTGCTAATTATGATTTTTATACTATGACTTGTGATAATCTTTTAAATTGCAATGATTTAACAAAAACAAATCTAAAAAATTATGATAATTCTATTAATTTATTCAAAGTAAATAATGATATTTTCTTGCTTTTTAATAGTGATAAAGATGGCTCAAGAAATACTTTAAGCCTTGCTATTATGAAAGATTATAATGATTTTCATAGGATTTTAGATATTGATAAAGGTAAAGAAATGAGCTACGCAAGTTTATTTATTAGCGATAATAAAGCTCATATTACATACACACATAATCGTGATTTTATTCAATACAAACAATTTTTATTTAACAAAAAGGATTAAAAATGCACTTTATTTATACTTTACTTTATTTATCAATTTTTGCAAGTATTTTTCAAAAACTTACAATTAAGAAGAAAATTTTTATATATTTAGCGATAATTTTTTTGACAAATATATCTATATTTAATGGTTTGAGTTTGAATGATTATACTTATAGTATATTTTCTAATCTTAGTATTTTTAGTGTTTTAATTTTGCTATTAATAATTTTTAATCAAGGCAAATTGCTTGATTTTAGGGCTTATGTTTATATTTTTGTTATCAATCTTTTATTTTTTCTATCATTTTTAAATATTATTGCTTTTGATATTTATTATGAAAATGGTTTTTTAAATTATTTAATAATTTTTGTAATTTTTATAATTTCGTATTTGCTAAATCAAATTCTATCAATTTTATTTTTGCTATCTTTAGCAATATCTTTTATCTTAGGCATTGATAATATAAATGATTGTTTTTTTGATATTTTTATTTTGATATTTTCATTTTTTCAAGTAATTTTAAAAGCAATTAAAAAGAATTTAAATAAGTCTAGTTAACTAGACTTATTTGACCTTTACAGGATATAAGCTTGGGTATTCATAGATTTTCCACTCGCCATTTTCGTTGTGTAAAATCACATCTTTACTGAATTTATGTTGCTGGATTTTGTAGTTTGTATCTACTTGAACTATTGCTATTTCGCTACTTTTGTTCTTTTTAGTAAAGTTCATTTCTATAGTATCATCATTACCTTTATAATCATAATCTATAAAAATCATATCCTTACCTTTATCTTGAAACTTCTTAAAATAATCCACATTATTTTTACTAGCAAGTAATTTAGCAGCATCACTCATTTTCCCAGCTTCACATAAAAGCACAAAGTCTTTAACCACAGCTTCAGGCTCTTTAGCTTCATTGCCGCAAGCACTAAGAATTAGTGCTGCAGCAATTAAACTTGATGCCGTAAAACTTAAAATCATATTAGCATCTTTATTTTTCATACTCTTATCCTATCAACATATCAGCAAAGGCATAAATTATTAAGAACAGAAAAATTAGTCCAGTAAATAGCATTAAAAATCCAACAACTCTTGCAAAATAAAAATACTTAGCAAAAGAATTGCTCTCATTTTTAAGTTCGTCTAATTTTCCACTAGCTTTAAGCCTTGCATACCATTCAGGTCTATCGTGCTTTAATTCTTCTTCAGTTAGTTCTCCACTAAAGATAACCATATCCATAGGGAATCTATCAGCTCTAAAGTGAGTATTGAAAAAATGCACCGCAAAAATAAATCCTGTAGCTAAAAGTGCTTCATCAGAATGCACAAGCGTTGCAAGATTTAGCATAAAGCCAGGTAAAATCTTCGTAAATTCAACCGGAAACCATAATACTAAACCACTAAAGCCAATGATAAACATACCCCAAAATACTGCTATATAATCAAATTTTTCCCAGTAAGTAAATCTATCAAACTTAGGTCTTTCGCCTTTTCCAATAAACCATTTAAAATGAGCTACAACATCTCTTAAATCTTGCATTCTAGGCATTAAACTATCAGGTCCAAATAATTTTGCTAAGAATAATTTAAAGCTTAGCTTTCCATTATTATCACGAATAGCATCACGCTTAGTCCAAGAATTATAAACTACTTCAGCAATGTGGCTTAAGAATACTGCAATCATAATAAACGCACTAAAATGGTGTATTTTAGTAGCCATTACAATTCCGCCCATTAAATCAATCATAGTTTGAGCCCAAGGAGCGGTATAGAATTTTTGCGGTAAGCCAGAAAAACTTAATCCTAAAAAGCTTGAAGCTACAAAGAAATGCTGAATTCTATGCAAGGTGCTAAAGCGTTTAATATTTACCTTGTCATTATGCATTTTTTCTTTTGCTGCACGCCACTCATCTTTATATTTAATACTCATATAAATTAGTTTTATACTCCACAAGAATGTGTGTAAGCCAAAGAATGCAAATACTGATATTACAAGTCCTGTCATAAACACATAAGCCCAATAAAGTAAAGGGAAATTCTCTTTATCAGTATGGTCAGCATGAGCTATAAAATCACTAAAGTTATCATTAGCTCCTTCGTGGCATTTTTCACAAGTTTTTATTCTAGTTTCACCATATAAAGTTGATTTTTCATCTTTTGGTTTATGAATGTTATGAGCCCCGTGACAATCAAAACAAGCAGCTATTTTTTTGCTTTCACCATCTTTTGCTAAAACCATAGCCTTTCCGTGGAAAGTTTCGTGATAGTGTTTTTGCTCTTTTTCATGGCAACTTCCACATTTTACATCGCTTAGTTTTTTAACAGCTAAAGAGGTTAATTGTTGTTTATCATGCACATTATGGCAATCCGAACATGATGGAGATTTTTCTCTTGGATTTGTGAATTTATCATGCACACTTCCGCTAAATTCAGCCTTAACTTCTTTATGACAACTAGTGCAGTTTGCATTTACATTGTCTTTATCGTTTGCTAAATCATTGATAATTCCGCTAGCACCATGACAATCTCTACAAGCAGGAAGATTACCAAATCTTAAATTCTTATGTAATTCATCTTTAAAACTACTTACTTCATTTCCTTCGTGCCAACTATTAATATCATGGCTTTTTACAAGTGGTTTTATGCCGCCTTTTTCAATAGGTCTTGCACTAAGAATCCAGCTTTCAATTCCATCTAGCATTACACGAACATTTGTATATCCTAGTTTTTGTGCTTTTAATGCAGCATCAGAGCTTGCATAGCACATTCTATTTAAGCAATAAAAAATAATCTTAGCGTCTTTATTGCTAGGTAATAAACTTACCCATTCAGGTGTATTAATAAAAATAGAGCCTTTTAAATAGCCGTATTTTATTCTTTCTTCTTTTGTATTTGCGTCAAATATATATACATCTTTTTTACCTAATTCTTTTTCTACATCAGCCATAGATATAGGAATTACTCCTTCAACTACTGCAAAATCGCCTTCCGATGCAAAAAGGTTAAAGCTTAAAAAGATGGCAAAAATAAGTCTTAGCAACATATTTTATCCTTTCACTAAGGTTAGGATTTTTCCTAACCTTTTATTATTTCTTACCATCTAATAAATCTTGAGCTTGTGCTACATAAACTAATGCTTCATTTATTAGTTTTAGAGCATATTTTGGACCATGAACGCCCCAGCTTCCATCTTTTTCAATTTTTTCATAAATTGCTCTTGCTTCTTTTGTAAGTAGGATAATTTCTGATTTAGTTTTTGTGCTTAGATTATCCATTTTTGCTTGTTCTCTATCAATTTTGCGAATTGCAAGTTCTAGTTTTTTAAAGCCTTCTTTAACAGGTAATTGCCATTCCATAACTTTATCATAGATTTGCTCTTGGTCTGTGAAGTGTAATTCTTTTGGTAAAGTTGATTGCACAGCACTATGGCATCCACTTGCCCCAGGTCCTACTAGATTTACATCACTCCAGCTAGTTCTTCCGCAACTCCACATTAAATCCACAAAGAATTTGCCATCTTTTCTAGCAATTGTCCAACCTTTAGTTGTTTGTGGGTCTCTTGGTTTTCCTTCTGGTGGGTTTAGAGTTTTTGCGTCTTTATCTACATAGATTTTCCATATATGACTTGCACGAACATTGTCAAATCCACCTTTATCAGGGTTTTGAACGCTCGCAAAGTTTTCACAACTCATCATATTTGGCATATGACAGCCTGTGCAATTATCTTTAGCGTGTGCTCCGCCGTATTTAAACATTTCAGCTTGAGTTTCGTGACAATCACTACAAGTTTTTTTAAGTCCTACTTTTGTATAAGGGTCTTTCCAATCATTTGCAGTAACTTCGTGTGGGTCGTGGCAAGTTGAACATCTCATACCTTTATCATAGTGCATAGTATTATACATTTGTGAGCCTTCAGTTCCACAAGATGGACACGCTGATTTAAAGTAACTATTAAATGGCTTTCTTGGGTCAATCTTCGCATCTTCGCTATCATAAGCAAATCTTTGATGACATCTTTCGCAATTACTTGGCATACCAGCACCCCTTGCTCCATAAAGGTGAGCTCCAGCTCCGTGACATTCTTCACAGCTAATTCCTTTAGAAATTGCGTGTTTTCTAAGCTCGTCTTTATTTCCAATTGCTGCTAAGAATTCTTCTTTAGATTTAAAGTCAAATTTAAAGCTATGGCATACTTCACAATATGCAGATGCAGGTTGAAACATCATTTTTTCTTTATAAGTAGAACCATAAGAGTTTATTCCCCAAACGCTTGAAGTTTGTTTGCCAAAATCTTCTAATTTTGTAGGAAAGCCAGGTGAGAATTCAGCGATTTTTTTCGCAACTTCAGGTGTAAGTGATTCAACCCAAAGGCGTGAGAATTGATTACCTCCAGCAACCATTTTACCTGTTCCATCAGCTAATTTTCCATCTTCAATGTGATAAGTTCCACGAACTAACCATTTATCAATAAAACCATATTTTGTTCTAGGAGTTCCTACGATTACAAATACATCATCAGCTTCAACACCTTTTGGTAAAATTGTAGCTTCGCTGCTTCCATACATAGGCTTTTTAGGGTCTCCTCCAGCTTCTTCTAATTCATCAGGAAAACGAATAACTTTTGAGTGGCGTGAGCGATTCCAAGCTTCATATTGAGCAGGGTGACATTCACCACATTTTTTAGGTCCTACGAATTTATTTGGATAATCTAAAATACTTTCCATACCTAGACGATATGTAATTGACGCAGAACGACCTGTGTCTTTTTCATAATTTCCATGCCCACCGAATTCTACGAATTCTTCTTGGCGATTAGAAATAGAATATTTTCCTACTAATCTTCCTTCCTTTTCGTATTTAAACATAGGATGGCGGTCTTTTAAGAACTCTATAAAATCAGTTTCTTGATTTACATAATCGTGTAGAGTTCTAGGCTCGATACCATCAGCTTGAGGTGTTATATTATTAGCATATAACATAATACAGGCACTACCTAGTGCTAACAAGCGTTTCATAGCTTTCTCCTTAAAATTAAAATTACAACAATGAAGTGTAATCCAATTTCATTTAAAGCTTTCTTAAAAAAATATAAAAAATAAAATATAATTTAAATAATTCAAAAAGGAGAAAAAATGTATTAAATAATTTTAATTAATTTTCTTATTTTTTAAGGCTTTTATTATAAAATATAGCTTTAAGTTTAGATAATAAATTTTATCAATTAAGAATGATTTTAAAAGAAAGTAGTTTTAATAATAATGTTTTTAAATAAATTTTTAAATTTAAAGATTTCTTTAGTTTATATGCTAATTTTTGCTATTTTTTGTGGGGTTGCTACATTTATTGAGAGTGCAAAAGGCACAAGTTATGCTATGAGTTTAGTTTATAATGCTTGGTATTTTCACTTGATTATGGTTTTATTGTTTTTAAGTGTGATTTATGCGATTTTTAAATACAAACTTTATAAAAATATTTCATTATTTTTAATTCACATTTCTTTTATTTTTATATTTATTGGTGCTGTTTTAACTCATTTTTTTGGTTTTGAAGGCATTATTCATTTAAGGGTTGATAATAAAGCAAATGAGATAAAAAGCACAAAAACTGAATTAGTCTTAAAACACAATGATAAAATCAGTAAAACTAGTAATTTAAATGAGATTATAAAACTTGATAATGCAAGTTTAAGGTTTGTTGATTTTAGCAATGAAGCAGGGATTACTAAGGTAAAAAGTGATGATTTAAACGACCCTAGTTATTTAAAATTAAGATTTAATTTTGATAGTGGATATAGTGATGTTGAGATTAATTATAATGAATGCGTTAGTGTTGCTAATATTGATTTTTGCTTTAACAAAACAAGCACTAATTATGTTAATTTTTATATAAAAGATAATGAGTTTTATATAAATACTAATCAAGAAATGAAATTCTTAAATCAAATTCTAAGCAGTGATTTTAAATTAAAAGATGGTATATATTTGCTAGATGAGTTTTCTTTTTCGGCTTTAAATTATTTAGTTCATTCAAAAGACGCACTTAGTATGAGTGGGGGTAATTTACAAGCGATTAGAGTGGAATTTAAATCAGGAATTTCAAAAGAAAAACTAATCCTTGCATTAAACGATAATATTAAGATAAATGATTATGATATTTCTTGGAAGCAAGAGAGCTTAAAGCTTGATTTTGATATTTATCTAAAACGATTTAATTTAATAACTTATGCAGGTAGCAAGAGTGCAAAAGATTATGAAAGTGAGTTATTAATCTTAGATAATAATCAAAAAATAGATGTAAAAATAGCTATGAATAAAGTGCTTGATTATAAAGGTATTAGGTATTTTCAGCATTCTTACGATGAAGATTTAAAAGGCACGATTTTAAGTGCTAATAAAGATTTAGGCAAAACTCCTACTTATATTGGCTATGCTTTATTATTTATTGGGTGTTTTTTAAATTTATTTAGTCTAAAAACTAGAAAATATTTTAAGGCTTTAAGTGTTGTTTTTATAATAATTCTTAGTCCAAATTTAAAAGCAAATGATTTTAACTCTCATATAAATGAATTAAATTCTTTAATTATTCAAGATTTAAATGATAGATTTTTGCCATTTTATACTTTTTCACTAGAGCTATGCAATAAAATTGGTTGTCCTAATAAAAACGCTGCAAGTGAAGAAATATTTAGATTAATTACTGATGTAACTTATGTAAATGAAGCTAGATTAATTAGGGTCAAAAATCCTAAATTAAGAGAATTTTTAAATTGTGAAAAACAAGCAAAATTTAGTGATTTTTACGATGGTTCAAGTTATAAATTAAAAGATGAAATTAAAAAAACCTATGCTAAAGGAGAAGCGAATTTTAATGATTATGATAAGGATTTGATTAGAGTTGATGAGAGTGTGAATATTTTATATTTAATTTTTACAGCAGAATTATTTAAGATAATTCCTGATGAAAACCACTTGCAAAGCCCATTTGCAAATAATATAAGCTTGGATAATCAAAAGCTAATTAATGAATATTTAAGCTCTTTAGTAATTGCTAAAAAAACTAATGATTATAGCAAGGCTAATGAGATTTTATCTAAGATTAAAAACTTGCAAAATCAGTTTGATTTTTTACCTAGCCAAGCACAGATTAAAACTCAAATATTTTTAAGCAAATATGATGCTTTTTATAGTTTGTGTTTTGCTTATTTAGTGCTTTTTATACTTTCTTTATTTGTGATAAATAAAAATACTAAAATTATTTTTTATCTTACTTTAATACTATTTTTAATCCATTTAATTCTCATTGGATTAAGGGGTTTTGTAGCAGGATTTACTCCGCTTACTAATACTTATGAGAGTTTAATTTATATTGCTTTAAGCTCCGTTTTTGCTGGACTTGTTTTTAGAAAAAATCTATTACTTAGCTTGTGTTTATTGTTTAGCGTTGCTACATTATTTACAGCACATCTTAATGATATTAATCCACAAATTACAAATCTAATGCCTGTTTTAAATTCTCCTTATCTTAGTATTCATGTAAGCTTAATTGCTGCTTCTTATGGATTTTTTGGCTTAAGTGCTTTAATTAGCTTTTCTTATTTATCGTGCGTAATATTTAAAAAACCTTACGATAAGGCAAATATTCAAATATATTTAGCAAATCATTTAGGCTTATTATTATTAATTTGTGGGAATTTCTTAGGCGGAATTTGGGCTAATGAGTCTTGGGGAAGATACTGGGGCTGGGATAGCAAAGAGACTTGGTCTTTAATAAGTATATTAATATATGCAATTTTAGTGCATTTAAAATTAAAATCAAAACTATTATATGCACTGCTTAGTATGTGGGGATTTGGCGTTATTTTGATGACTTATTTTGGAGTGAATTATTATTTAGTAGGTAAGCATTCTTACGCAGGAGAAAAGAGCAATTTTGAAAGTCCATTATGGCTAATAATTAGCGTAATTATCCTAATAATTTTTAGTTTAGTTGCTATTAGAAGGAATTTAAAATGAGAGTTGTGTTAATATTTTTAGCTTTATTTTTCATAGCTTGTGATGATGAAAAAATTGATGAAAATTATTTAAACACTCCACTTAAATGCTCTATTAATAAAGATATATGCGAAAAAGATTTCGAAGGTAGAAAAATTAGTTTTGAAATTATTAATCGTCCGATAAGATTTATGGAAGAAACTAAATTAATAATTAAAGGCTTACCTAAATACGATAATCTAAATCTTAAATTATATGGGCTTAATATGGATATGGGTGTTATAAATGCCGAGCTTATTAGACTTGATAACGGAGATTATGTAAGTGAGTTTGTAGTAAGCACTTGTTTATTAAGCACTATGAGATATAGATTAGAATTATTTAATAATGATAAAAAAATAAAATTATTTATAGATTTTGATATGAAAAGGTAAAAATGAGAATATTATTAACCAATGATGATGGATATGATGCACCAGGTCTTCTAGCACTTAGAAAAAGACTTAAAAAGATTAAAGATTTAGAGGTTTTTGTAGTTGCTCCTTGGAGCAATAAGAGTGCTTGTGCGCATTCGCTTACACTAAATCATCCACTAAGTTTTGTAAAAATTAAGAAAAATTATTATGCCTTAAAAGATGGCACACCAAGTGATTGCGTAAATCTTGCATTTTGCACTATTTTTAAGGATAAATTACCTGATTTGGTAGTAAGTGGGATTAATAATGGAGCAAACTTAGCTGAAGATATAACCTATTCAGGCACGGCGGCTGCTTGTATGGAGAGTGTGCTTTGTGGAGTGAATGCGATTGCTTTTTCTCAACTTTATGAAAAAGATATAGATTTTAAGCGTTCAAGTAAACTTGCTGTTAAATTAATCTTAAAATTACTTAAGCTTAATCCACTTAAAAAAAGAAGATTTTTAAATGTAAATTATCCAAGTTGTGAGAGTGATTATAAAGGTTATAAAGTTTGTAAGATGGGTAAAATGAGATATGAATTCTCAAGTAAAATATGTAAAAACCCTAGAGGATTAGAGTATTATTGGCTAGATAGCTTGTATGATTTAAGCAAGGTAAAAGCAAAAGATGATGATATTGATTATGTAAGACAAGGTTATGCAAGTATTACTCCAATTAAGCTAAATCTAACGGCTAAAAAAGAATTAAAAAAAGTAAAGAAATGGTTAGAAAATGAGTGAGAGATTTGCAAGAGCTAGATTATTATTTCAAGATAATTATGATAAATTGAGTTCAAAAAAAGTGCTAATTTGTGGGCTTGGCGGAGTTGGTGGTATGTGCTTTAGCTCACTTGCTAGAGTTGGTATTAATGTAAGTGGAATTGATAAGGATTATTTTGAAGCTAGTAATCAAAATAGACAATTACATTCTGAAAATATTGGACTTAGTAAGGCTAGCGTTTTTGCTGAATTTTATAAGGCAAATTGCTATGAGTTATTAATCACTAAAGAAAGCTTTTTAGAGTTTTTAAAAGATAAAGAATTTGATTTAATAATTGATTGTATTGATGATGTTAAAGCTAAATGCGATATAGCTGAAATTGCTTATGAAAAAGGCATTAGTTTTATTAGCAGTGGTGGGGCTGCAAAAAGAATTGACCCTTTAAAATTAAAGGTTGCAAATTGGGATAAGACCAAAATGTGTGCTTTAGCAAAAGCCGTTAGACTTGAGCTTAAAAAACGCAGATTTAAGGGTAAATTTAAAATGGCTTA
Source organism: Campylobacter sp. RM12647 (assembly GCF_020138135.1). Lineage (NCBI taxonomy): Bacteria > Pseudomonadati > Campylobacterota > Epsilonproteobacteria > Campylobacterales > Campylobacteraceae > Campylobacter > Campylobacter sp. RM12647. The sequence continues at coordinate 41,440 of NZ_JACGAS010000010.1, forward strand.
TAGTGAAGAAGAGCCAATGTGTGTTGGGCTAGGGTCTTTTATGGGAATGACTGCTTCTATGGGGCTTTTATTATCATCTTTAGCGATTAAGCAATTATTGAAGAATTAAAGCCTAAAAAATTAGGCTTTTTTAATATTTATAAGAGTTTTTTAAAGCTTGTTTTTGTCTTTTATATTCGTCTTTTATACGATTTTTTTCAGCTTTTAATTCTGCTTTTCTTCTTTTGTATTCGTCTTTACTCATACTATTTTTCATATCATTTAATTCATCAAGCTTGTCTTCAATCCTATCAATCTTACGTTCAGCTTCATCTTCTAATCTTTCAATAGTGTCTTTAATCTCATTTTTTCTAGTGTAATAATCATTATTATAAACACTACCGCCACCACAATGTGCTCTTACATTTGCTAAAGCGTTTTCTAGACCTCTAACTCTATTAAAATTGCCATATTGTTTTGCATAGCTTAATTCACGCTCTAATTTATTGATTTTATAAGAGCAATCTGCCATTGCAATACTTGAAATTATGCTTAGTAAAATTAATTTTTTCATATCTTCTCCTTATAATACTTTAAATCCGATTAATTCAATTTTATTGCTTAAAAATCTTTCTTCATCTTGCATATTTAGCATTAAATCAGTGCTTAGATATTTTTTATTATCATCAGCAAATACACTAACGCTTACGCAATCTCCAAAAAGCTCCTTAGCCTTAATACAACCTAAGAAATTAGCTCCACTAGAAATTCCAACTCCAAGTCCGATTTTAGCTAGTTTTTGTGCCATTATAACGCTATCTATATCATTTACTATGATGATATCATCTAATTCATTTAGCTTTACAATATCAGGCACAAAACCATCTCCTATGCCTTGAATTCTATGCTCTGAATTTTCTCCAGGATTACTCATACTAGCGCAACCTTCAGGCTCTAATGGGCATATTTTTACTCCAAGTGGTCTTAATACCTTGCCAATTCCCATTATAGTCCCACCTGTTCCAACTCCTGCTACAAAGCAATCTGGCTTTAGGTTGTGTTTTTTTAGAGTGTTTAGAATTTCATTTGCAGTTTTTTCATGGGCTTTTACATTGCTTTCGTTTTCAAATTGATGAGGTAAAAATACATTGCCATTTTTTGCACTCTCATCAGCAAGTCTTACACTACCACTAAATCCACCCTCACAAGCACTAACTTCTCTTAATTTTGCTCCGTAACTTCTAATTATTTTCTTACGCTCTTCACTCATCCAGCAAGGCATAAAAATCTCAACACTAGCACCTATAAAAGCACCTAAAGCAGAAAAAGCTATACCTGTATTTCCACTAGTTGCTTCGGCTATACTCATACCAGCTTTAAATTCATTATTTTTAACAGCATTTTGCATAATTTCTAATGCCATTCTATCTTTAATAGAGCCACTTGGATTAAAATATTCTAGTTTAAAATAGCTTTTTGATTTTTTATTTTTATATAAATATTCAACTTCAACTAAAGGCGTGTTGCCAACTAATTTTGCATATTCTTTTAGTTTATTTTGCATATACTTTCCTTAATTAAAAAAACGCTTATTTTAGTAAATTAAAGTTAAAAATGAATTTAAAAATAATTTCAATAAAGATTATGAAAAATAATATCACTTTATTAATCAAAAATAATTATAATTTGTAAAATTATTATCAATAAAGGTTGGAAAATGTTTTCGTTTATTAAAAAACTTGCAAAATCAATTTTTGCACTTTTTAAAAAACCTAGAAAAGCTACAAAAACTCAAGTAATTGTAAGCAAGGCAAGTGAATTAGTGAATAAATTTATGCCTAAAAAAGAAGTAGAAGTTAAAGAAGTAAAACCTGATATTTTAAAAGAAATATCATTGTTTATTTTAAAAGAATTTGGATTTGGAAAATATATTAATTTTGCTTTAAGCTTTGCTAAGTTTTTAAAATAAATCATTACAATGCCCTTAAAGGATAGTAATGGTAGGGCAGGATAAAGTAAGAGAAATTTTTGATGAGTTTATAAAAGCAAAAGAAATTCCGCATAGTGTTTTCTATGGTCCAAGCGGGGTAGGTAAGACCACTTTTGCAAGATTTATAGCAAAAGAATTAAAAACTAATTTTTATGAGTTTGATGGTGCTAGTTTTAGCGTTGAAGAACTTAGAAAAGTTATTAAAAAAGATAGCCTTTTTAAGCCTGTTGTATTTATTGATGAAATTCATCGCTTAAATAAAGGCGTTCAAGATGTGTTATTAAAACCTTTAGAAGAAAATAATTTTTATTTTTTAGCTGCAAGCACTCATAATCCTTTGTATTCACTAAATAAGGCTTTATGCTCTAGGTTATTGTTTTTTGAGTTTATGCCATTAAGTTATGATGAATTAAAAGAGATTTTAGAACAAGCTCAACCTAATTTAAGCACAGAAATAAAAGATTATTTAATCAAATCAAGCTCAAACGATGCAAGAGCAATGCTAAATCTTTTAAGATACGCAAATGTTTTTAAAAATATTAGCCTAGAAAAGCTAAAGACACTAAGACCAAATTATATTAGCAATAAAGAAGATGAGTTTTTACTAACTTCAGCTCTTATTAAAAGCTTAAGAGCAAGTGAAGTAAATGCAGCAATCTTATATCTTGCTAGAATGATAAATGCAGGTATTGATATTTTATACATTGCTAGAAGGCTTTGTATATTTGCTAGTGAAGATGTAGGCAATGCAAATCCAAATGCTTTAGTAATGGCTAATTCGTGTTTGCAAATATGTAAGGACATTGGCTTACCTGAAGCAAGGATTACACTTTCTCAATGTGTAGTTTTTCTAGCTAATTCTAAAAAATCAAATTCATCTTATAAAGCAATCAATAAAGCCTTAGAATTTGTAAATAACAATGAAGCCTTGCAAATACCAACATATTTAGATAATAATCATCCTGATAAAGAAAAATACTATATTTATCCACACGATGAGCCAAACAAAACTCAAGAAATGGCTATTAATTGCCCTAAATTTTACGAAGATTACGGCATAGGATATGAAAAAAATTTCGCACTATGGAGAAAGGAAGGACTTTATAAATGTTAATAATTTCAACCGCAGGTCATATTGACCACGGCAAAACTTCATTAATTAAAGCTTTAAATGATTTTGATGGAGATAATACACCTGAAGAGCAAAAGCGTGGGATTACTATTGATTTGAGCTTTTCACATTTAGAGCATATCTCATTTGTTGATGTGCCAGGTCATGAAAGCTTGGTTAAGACAATGATAGGTGGTATTCAAAGTGAATACGCAATGCTTGTTGTAGATATTAACGAAGGGCTAAAAGCACAGACCTTAGAGCATATTTTTATCTTAAAAATTATGGGTGTAAAAAATATAATTTTAGTTTTAAATAAAATTGATTTATGCCAAGATATTGATGCTAAAAAGCAAGAGATTTTAAAGCAACTTGATTTTACGCCTATTAGAGTATTTTTAGTAAGTGCTAAAAACAAATTAGGCATAGATGAGCTTAAAAAATATTTATTGAGTTTAAAAGTTCCAAATTATGAAGATTTTGCTTTAAAAATCAATGTTGATAGAGTATTTAATGTAAAAGGCATTGGTCTTGTAGCAACGGGTATTTTAAAAAGTGGCAAATTAGAATGCAAAACTTATTTAAGCGATGAATTAGAAAATATTCAAATAAAATCAATTGAAGTTCAGCATAAAAATGTAGAAAGCGTAGTAGCACCTGCTAGGGTTGCTTTTGTCTTTAAAGGGAATTTAAAAGTAGGAAATATCATTTATTCTAAGGGTTATTTAAGAAGTGCAAATGAGATTTATACTACTTTAGAAGGTGAATTAAAGCATGATGAAAATGTATTGTTTTGTGCTGCTAATAAGCAAATTGAAGCGAAATTTTTACAATACGATAGATTTGCAAAATTTGTATTAAAAAAACCAATTGCTCTAAGTTTTAATGAGCCTTTTATAATCTTAAAAAATGCTCGTGCTGTTGCTGGTGGAGTGGTGTTAAATCCACTTACAGAGCCGCTTAAAAAATCAAAAATGATTGAATTATTAAACGCTTTAGAGCAAAAAGATTTTAAAAGTGCTTTTGCTTTATTAAATCAAAATCATAGTTCAGGTTTTGGGCTTTTTTGTGCGCCGCAAAGATTTAATCTAAGCACTCAAAAAGCCTTAGAATATGCTCAAGAAGTAGGCGAGATAGTAGATTTAAATGGTGCTTGTGTATATGCAAAAAAAGCCCTAGAAGATACAAAAAATAATATAAAAGAGCTTTTTACTAAAAACCCTTATTCATTACAAAGTGCAAAAAGCTTAGAAAAATCATTAGGAATTGATGAGTTTTTGTGTGATTTGGCTTTAAAAGATTTAGATTTTTTAGAATTTAATAATGGTCTTTTTTATAAAAAAGGCGAAAAATTAGAAAAATTATTAGAAAATAATGAAGAAAAAATATATGATGAATTAAATTGCCTAACCCCAAAAGCTCCTTATAATATCTATGATGAGCTTAATTTAGATAGAAAAAGTGGCGATGATATTATGAAGAAATTATGTTCTCAAAATAAGGTAAAAAGATTAGCACATAATTATTTTATTAGCACACAAGCACTTGAAGAATTTGTAAAAAACATAAGCCCTATTTTAAAAATAGGTGTAGGAGTGCAAGAACTTAAAAATGAATATGACTTAAGTAGAAAATATGCCATTGCTTTACTTGAGTATTTAGACACTTTAAAGGGTGTAAAAAATATTGACAATAAACGCTATTTAATGCAAAATTAAACTTTTATTTTTTTAAGGAGATTAGTATGAAAAAAATAATATTAGCAATGTCGGTTGTAAGCGCTTTAAGTGCTAGTAAAATTAGTGATAAAGTTATAGAATTTGTAAAAACAATTACACCAGAAAATATTCAAGTAGAATTAGTAAAAGTTGATAAAGTTCCTGATTCAAAATTTGAAATGGTAGAGTTTAATTTATTAAAAGATGGAGTTGTAGTTGGCTCTGATGTTTTCTTTAGTGATGGAGTTTATGGAACACCAACTATGCTTAATATGAAAGAAAGTATAGATTTAAAAGCTAGTTTTATGGCTAAAAAAGAAAAAGAAAAACAAGAGAAATTAAGCTTATTATTAACAGATTTTGTTAAAGAAAATCCTGATATGATTATTAATCTAGGAAAGCAAAATAGCAATACTGCAATGGTAGTATTTAGCGACCCTGATTGTCCTTATTGTAGAGAACATTTAAAAAATATAGAAGAAGATTTGAAAAAAACTAATATTAAATTTGTTTTAACTCCACTTCCAATGCACGAGAATGCTTTAGATAAATCGCTTAATATTTTTGATGAAATCAAAACAGCTAAAACTGATGAAGAAAAAATCGCAATATTAAGAAAATATTATCAAGATGGTGTTGAATACAAAAAAATTGACCAAGATAGAAAAAATGAATATGCTAAAAAGGTTGATGAAAAAGTATTTAATATGGGTGTAAATTATACTCCAGCAATTTTTAGTAATATAAAAGTTAAATAATTTTTAGAATTTGAAACGAGAGTTTCAAATTCTTTTTTTAGTTCTTCTTAAATTTTGTGAAAATATTTGAAGCTAATTTTTTTACATCAAATTCATTATAAGCTTTTTCTAAAGTATTTAATTCTTTTTTGATTTTTTCATTTAGTTCGCTATTTTGAAATTTGATTAATTTTATATTTAGTAGTTGCTTGTTTTCTCTTACTAATCTTGCAAATTTAGCAAAATTATTATCAAGTTTATTATTTAAAATATTTTCAAGTGCCTTACCTGAAGCATCGTTATTTAGATTTGTCTTAATCATAGCTATAAAATCACGCTCAAGACTTAGAAGAGATAGTTTCATATTATCAAGTTCATTATCACTTAAGCTAACTTCTAAATCCTTTTTAAGCCTTTCTAAGATAGCAAATATACCTTCTAAAAGTCCATTTAATACTCCAGTCAAAAGCTCTTCAGCATAGCTTTGCCATTCATTTGCTAGTTCAAGTGCTGCTTTTAAGATAAGTTCAGCTGCATTAATTATTTTATCCTTATTAAACTTAGCATATTCAAGTGCGTTAATTAGCATAAAATTACTTATTAAAAAGCATCTTTCTTCTATCATCGCATTTGTTTCAAGAACATTTATAAAAGCATTTTGAGAAGTTTCGTAAAGAATTTGTAATGAGTTTGCTTCATTTAACATAAGTTCTTCAAGGTATTCTTTTTGAATATCATTTTGAACTACCTTACTTAGCTCATTAAAACTTGATTTTGTAATATTATAAAGCTCTAATTCTTTTGACTTTATCTCTTTTCTAATCATCTCAAGCTCATTTGTAAGAGTATAAATCTCTTGCTCTTTTATAGACATTTTTGCTCTTAAAAGGGCTTTTAAAACTATATTTTTATTCTCATTTGTAAGCGCTTCTAAATTCTCTAGCTCTTCACAATACTTGGTATATAATCTAGCGATTAATCCATCATCGTTTGAATTAATAAATTCTTTTTTTGCTTTTTCTTGTATTTCATTAAATAATATATTCTTCATAGTTTTTCCTTATAAAACAAATTTAGAATGTTTTTTAAGAGTAGAAAATAATTCTAATCTATAAGCTTCATTTGGCACTTCTAGGCTTAGGTTATAGCTTTTATAATTACTTGTAGATTTTGAACTTTCAATTTTTGCATTTTTAATATCTAGCTTTTTTACTAATTCATTTATATCATCATCTTTATCAAGTATTACTTTATAGCTCCAGTTGCAAGGATATTCTATCTTTAAATCAGCTTTAATTTCTTCTAAATTGACCACTTTTGCCTCCGTCTTTTTCTAATAATTTTATATCATCAATAACCATTGTTTTATCAATTGCTTTAACCATATCATAAATCGTTAATAAGCCTACACTAACAGCATTTAAAGCTTCCATTTCTACACCTGTTTTTCCTTCGGTGATTACCACTGCATTTAGTCTAAAAGCAAATTCATTCTCAATTGGCTCAATATCTACTTCAACTTTACTAATTGGTAGTGGATGGCACATTGGGATTAGATTTGATGTTTGTTTAGCTCCCATAACAGCTGCAACAATAGCTGTATTTATTACCGCTCCTTTTTTAGCATTTCCGTTTAAAACTGCTTTAAAAGCTTCTTCGTTCATTGTGATTTTGCCACTTGCTAAAGCTCTTCTTTTAGTAATTTGTTTATCACTAACATCAACCATAGTAGGATTATTTTGCTCGTTTATGTGTGTAAGTTGCATTTTTTTCCTTTATTTTTGCTTAGATTTTAACAAATAATATAAATAAAATGGTATATTAGCATTTTTAATTTTATTAAGGAAAATTATATGGCTTACGATGATGATGAGTTTTTAGATTATGAAGATGACGAGTTAGATGGCTTTAGTGAATATGATGACTTTGATGATGAATTAGACGAATTTGACGATGAGTTAGATGAGTTTGATGACGAATTTGAGCAAGATTTTGATGATGAATTAAGCAGTCTTGATGAATATAACATATATGATGAAGATATGTATGATGACGATGATTATAGTTATGACGAGGCATAATGCGAGAATACGATAGTCAAAGAGTAGAATTTATACAAGAGCTTTATGATACCTATGAAGATATAAGAAATCATAATATTACCTTAAAAAGAATTTATGTAATTTTAATATTAACCATAATTATTACATTTGGTTTTTTAGGTATTACTATGCTTTTTGCTAAAGAATTTTTTATATCAAGTTTATATATTGTTTGTGCTTGTTTATTTTATGCCTTACTTTTAAATAGAAAGAAAAAATCAGTAGCAAGGTATCTTGACTGGTTTAGCTTTATGGGTGGTGGGGCATGTATAATCATTGCTATTTGTTGTAATATATATTTATATTCTATGGCAGGTGGGGCTCATTTATATATTATTTTGCTAGCCACTTTGATTTATATAATGTTTATAAATGATTCTAAAAAAAGATTATTGATAGCAAATATTACTTATTTAGTGCTATTAACTATATTTATATCTTTATTTTTAATTGATTATTATTTTTGGCATCCTTATTATAAGGAGAGTTTTTTTTCTAATTTATTATTTATAATTTCTGTTTTTGTAGTTTTTTCTAGCATAGTATTTAGCAACCATGTAGTAGGTCTAAAATCAATAGAAGATATAGAAAAATTATCTGTAAATAAAAGTCATATAAAAATAACTAAAAAAATACATACTAAATTCAATCTAATTGATAAAAAAGATTTCACACAATTGCTTTTACAAAGACAACAAAATCAATACAATAATCTTAATGTTTGTATATTTGAGATAGCTTTTGTTCAAAAAGACCAAGATTCATATTTTAAGATAGATTACTACTACCAAAATAAAGTAATGAATGAATTCTTAAGTCTTTTAAGAGTTTATTATCCTAATGATGAAATTATAATTAAATGGGATTTAAATACTTTTGTATTAATTTTAGAAGAAGAAAGCTCTAAGTTTTATTTCTTACTTGAATCAATAAGCAAAGATTTTGATAAGATGATTAGAAAGAAAAAAGATAATTTTGATATTTATTTAAAAATTGTTGCAAAATACCACAAGCATATAGATACTCAAAAAAGACCTAAAGTTTTATTAGAAAAAATAAATGAAACCGTAAAATTAAAATATGAAACAAAAACAATGGGTCGTGAGTATATATTGTATAAAAGTGGATATGACGATATAAATTAAAAGGTTTAAAGTGGTTAAATATGAAGTTTTGATATTAGTAAATAGTCTATTTTTATTTTTTGCTAGATTTTTTACTGGTTTGATTTTTTATTACAATGGTTTTATAATTACTTCTTATGAAATTTTTGCAACATCTTTATATTATTTAGCTTTTTTATTCTTATTGTTTGTTGGTAGAAAACTTTATAAGAGTTTTGGAGAAAAAAATTATTTTTATAATAGATATAGAAAGATTTTAAATGGTAAAAAATCTTTTAAATCATCATTGTTTAAAAAAATTATAAGAGTAAATTTTATAAGCGTTAGGCATTATGCTTGGTATTTATTTCAATTAGAATCAATTTTTACAGCTACTTATTTTTCTTTAAGTATTGGTTGGGGATATGGATTTGATTTATATTTAATTATGCTTACATCTTATTATTATCTTAATTTAAGAAAATATTCTGCTTTAATTTTTATATTTCCTTTTGTTTATTTCTTGTTATATTTATTTTTATTTTTCTATTGCGACAAGGCGTATCAAGAGCCAGGACAAGTATTTATATATATTATCAATATAATTTGCGTAGTTAGTGCTATATTTTTTACCCAAATTATTATGGAATTAGGTCAGGTTATTAGATTTGTTAATGATGAAAACAGAAAGAGCCATTTAAAAAGACTTACTAGTTTTGACACCTTAACTGAAACTTATCATAAATATTCTTTCTTAGAAATTATGAATGCAAAACTTGAGCATAATGCTGATGAAGATGTAATTACTCAAGCTAGTGTAATAGTAATAGAGATTAATAACTTAAGAAAAATTAACGAAGAATACACAACAGAATTAGGCAACGAAGTCTTAAAAGAATTTGCATATATATTAAGAAAAAATAGTGAAAACTATGAAAAATACATATCTCGTTGGAGTGGAAATGAGTTTTTAGTTTTTATTATTAATGAAGATGAGGTTGTAGTTAAGAGTTATATAGATGAAGTTAGGCAAGAAGCTATGAAAAATCGTTTTGGAGTAAAAGGTGCTAAAGTTCAAGTAATTGTAGGTTTATCTCATACTTCATCATTTGATTATCAAATAAATAAATTTATTAGCGAAGCTTATGAAGAATTGGCTATTAATAGAGATAAATTAAATTACGAAAAAGGAGATATATGACAAAAAAATTAAACAAAGAAGAAGTAAAAACTCTAGCCTTAAGCTCACTTGGTGGAACTCTTGAGTTTTATGACTTTATTATATTTGTATTTTTTTCATCTTATTTTGCACATCATTTTTTCCCAAATACGCTTAGTCCGTTTTGGCAAGAGCTAAATACTTATGGAGCATTTGCAGCAGCTTATCTAGCTCGTCCTTTAGGCGGCGTTGTGATGGCACATTTTGGAGATAAATTTGGTAGAAAAAATATGTTTATGCTAAGTATTTTACTTATGGTAATTCCTACTTTTGCACTTGCTATTATTCCAACTTATGAGACAATTGGATATGCAGCCCCTATTGCACTTTTATTTGTTCGTATTTTTCAAGGTATGGCAATAGGTGGAGAGCTACCTGGTGCTTGGGTATTTGTAAGAGAACATAGTGAAGATAACAAAAAAGGTCTATTTATAGGCTTATTAACTTCAAGCGTTGTTGGTGGAATTTTACTTGGTTGTTTGGTTGCACTTATTATGCAGCTTAATTTTACGACTGAAGAGCTAAAGGATTGGGGTTGGAGAATTCCATTTGCTTTAGGCGGTGTTTTTGGAATAATCTCTTTATATCTTAGACGCTATTTAAATGAAACTCCTGTATTTAAAAAGATGAAAGAAAGCGATTCTTTAGTAAAACTTCCTATAAAAGATGTTATAGAAAATCATAGATTTGGGATATTTATTTCTATTTTAGTTACTTGGGTTTTAACTGCTTGTGTGGTTGTATTTTTATTAATTGCTCCAAATTTCGTAAAAGCTGTTATGAAATTAGACCCTGTTGATAATACCCTTTTTCAAATGTATGGAATACTTGCTATGATGATTGGTTGTGTTTTAACAGGATTTTTAAGTGATAAATTTGGAATTAGTAGGATTTATAAGATTTTTGCCATTCTTTGGGGTGTTTTTGGTGCGTTGTATTTTTATGAGTTGTATATAGGCAAGGATATTAATTTACTTGTGAGTTTTTATTTATTAGCAACTCTTAGTGCAGGACTTATGAACTTTACGCCTTTAATTATGGTTGAGATTTTCCCTGCAAAAATTCGTTATAGTGGAATTAGCTTTAGCTACAACCTAGCTTACGCAATAGCAGGATTTATAACTCCTATATTATTGCCGTTTTTAAACAAAGTTGCAATTGGTGAAAATCCACCATTTTTATATCAAATCGGTGGTGGAGCTTATATAGTTTTAGTAGCATTTGTTGCCTTTATTACGGCTTGTTTAGTATCAAAAAGAATGTAGAATTTAAAATAGGAATTTAAAATGAGATTTTTGTTTTTAATGTTTTTTAGTATATTTGCAAACGCAGCTGATACAAGCGTTAGCAATATGCAATTGTATGGCGTTTTAACACTTTTACCGCCTTTAATGGCTATTATTTTAGCTTTTATTACTCGTGAAGTAATTTTATCTTTATTTATAGGTGTTTTTACGGGGACTTTTCTTCTAGCTTTTGCTAATTTTTACACAGCAAATATTGTAAATGATACTTATACATTTACTTATAATAATCCATCTTTTATGGATTGGGTAAATTTATTTTTAGCGTCATTTTCAAATATAGTAAAACATTTGCTAGATGCTATGATAGATAGCGATGATGCAGGAGTAATCTTGCAAGTATTTTGTATAGGTGGTGTGGTTGCATTAATTACTAAAATGGGTGGAATAAACGCAGTTGCACTTGCGCTTACTCGCTTTGTAAAAGGTCCTGTTTCAGCTCAAGTTAGCACTTGGCTTATAGGGCTTTGTATTTTCTTTGATGATTATGCAAATAGTTTAACCGTTGGTCCTATTATGAGACCAATTGCTGATAAGTTTAAAATCTCTCGTGAGAAATTAAGCTTCATACTTGATAGCACCGCTGCACCTGTTGCAGGAATTGCGATAATTTCTACTTGGATAGGTATTGAAGTTGGACTTATTAAAACTGCTTATTCTTTAGTAGGAATTAGCGATGTAAATGCTTTTGGAGTATTTATGCAAACAATTCCTTATAGATTTTATAATATCTTTATGCTAATTTTCGTTGTTTTAACAGCTATTCAGCAAAGAGAATTTGGCTCAATGTATATAGCTGAAAAAAATGCTCGTGCAGGAATAGTAAGTGAAGCTGCACTTGATGTTGGAGCTGAACTTGAGCGTGAATTAAAACCAAATGATGGAGTAGAGCATAAAATTAGTGATGCTTTAATTCCTATTTTAACTCTTATTATTACAGCTTTAGCAAGTTTTTATTTTAGTGGTTTAAATGCAATTATAGATGACCCTGATAAAGCAGACATTTTAAGCAAGATTGAAGAAAATTATTTAAGTTTTTATGCGATAAGAACTACTTTAGGTGAAGCAAACTCAAGCTTAGCATTATTTCAAGCTGCATTATTTGCTAGTGTTGTAGCAGTTATTTTAGGTCTAGTTCGCAAAAAAATCAATCACAAAGAAGCAGTAGAGACTTGGCTACATGGCTGGAAGAGTATGATATTTACTATTGCAATGCTACTTTTTGCTTGGAGCTTAGCTGCAATTGTAAAAGAATTAGGCACTCATAAATACATAGTTCAATTACTATCAGGCTCAACTCCGCATGTATTACTTCCTAGTTTAATTTTCTTAATCGGCTCGGCTATGAGTTTTGCAATAGGCACAAGTTATGGAACTATGGGTATTTTAATGCCTTTAGCAATCCCACTTGCACACGCAGTTGGTCTTGAAGCAGGTATGAGTGGAAATGAACTTCATGAATATATGGTTATAAATATTTCTTGTGTTTTAACAGGTGCTATTTTTGGAAACCATTGTTCTCCGATAGCTGATACCGTAATTTTAAGTGCAATGAGTGCAAAATGCGAATTAAGTGCGCATGTTAAAACTCAAATGCCTTATGCTCTTTTAGTGTGTGCTATTAGCGTAATTTTTGGATATATTCCTGTAAGTCTTGGCTTAAATGTGTATTTAACAATTATTTTAGGTGTTGTTATGATGAGCTTAGCACTTCGCTTAATAGGAAAAAAAGTTGAATAAATTTGACTTAGTTTGCAAGGAATTTCAAATTCCTTGCGAGAAGATTTATAAAGATGGCTTAAGAACTAGGGTTAATTTTGCTTTATACAAAAATAACGGCGAAATATCTTATGCTATGTTTAAAGATAAGGTAAAAATAACTGATTTTGATACTTCTTTTATATGTGATGAGATAAGAGAATTTATGCCTAAATTACTTAAGGCTTTAGATGAAGTTTTAAAAGATAAATTATTTGAGATTAGATTTTTTAAGAGCTTTTATACTTTAAATGTTTTGCTTTTATATCATAAAGACATAAAAGAATTTAAAATAGAAAATTATTACGAAAAATTAAGCAAATTAACCAATTTAAAGCTTAATTTAATAATGCAATCAAGAAAACAAAGAATATCATATCCAAGCGATATTTTAGAGCATTTTAGCAATGGTATTAAGTATGAGTTTAATGATGAGTGTTTTATCCAACCTAGCTTAAGTATGAATGAAAATATGCTTGAGTTTGCAAAATCTTGTCTTAAAGATAAAAAATGCGATGATTTATTAGAGCTTTATTGTGGATATGGTAATTTTACCTTAGCACTTGCACCATTTTTTAAAAAAGTTTTTGCAACAGAACTTAGTAAAAAAAATGTGGCATTTTTAAATAAAAATTGCAAATTAAATAATGTAAATAATATTTTTACAGCAAGGCTAAAAGATAGTGAAGTAAAAGACGCTTTTAATAAGGTAAGAGCTTTTAATAGGCTAAAAGATTTAAATTTAGATGATTTTTGTTTTTCACATATTTTAATAGACCCTCCAAGATGCGGTTTAGGCGAATGTGTTAATTTAGTAAAAAACTATGATAATATAATTTATATTTCATGCAATCCATTAACGGCTAAAATAGATTTAGAAAAATTATGCAAAACTCACGAGTTAAAAAGATTTGTTTTGTTTGACCAATTTATAAATTCAGAGCATTTAGAGTGTGGATTTTACCTAGAAAGGAAGAAAGATGATAGAGCTTAGCAAAATATATGCGGCTAAAGAAAAAGTATATGATGTGGCAATTAAAACGCCTTTTAATTATTCAAGATTTTTATCAAATGATAAATATAATATATATTTAAAATGTGAAAATCTTCAAACAATTGGAGCTTATAAGATAAGGGGCGCTTATAATAAGATTGCAAGTTTAAATGAAGAGCAAAAAAAACTAGGAGTAGTTGCAGCAAGTGCAGGAAATCACGCTCAAGGAGTAGCTTTTTCTGCTTCAAAGTTTGGTATAACAGCTCATATCGTAATGCCAGAATCAACACCAGTAAATAAAGTAAGCAGCACAGCTAATTTAGGTGCTAATGTAATACTTAAAGGCGATAATTTTGATGAAGCTTATGCTTACGCAAAAGAGTTAGAAAAGACTAAAAATCTAACCTTTATTCACCCATTTGCTGACCCGTTTGTAATGGCAGGACAAGGGACTATATTTTTAGAACTAATTGAAGAATTAAACAATATTTCTTATATCATCGTTCCAGTAGGCGGTGGCGGTTTAATTAGCGGTATTGTTAGTGCAGCAAAACAAATTAATCCAAATATTAAAGTAATAGGAGTGCAAAGCAAGGGTGCTAGTGCTATGCTAAATAGCTTTAATGAAGGTAAAATCATAAACTCAAACAAGGTAAAAACAATAGCTGATGGTATAGCTGTAAGAGATGTTAATGAAGATAGCTTTAATATAATTAAAAATAATGTAGATGATATGGTTATGGTTAGCGATGAAGAAATAGCTAATGCGGTTTTATTTTTATTAGAGCAACATAAACAAGTAGTTGAAGGTGCAGGAGCAGCAAGTGTAGCTGCTGTAATGCACGGCAAAATTCCTAATCTAAGCGGCAATGTAGTTTGTATTTTAAGTGGTGGAAATATAGATATTACAATGCTAAATAATATTATTGAAAAAGGTCTTATTAAAAGTTATAGAAAAATGCAAATATGCGTAACTTTAATTGATAAAGCAGGGGCATTACTTGATTTAACTAAGGCTTTAAAAGACGCACAAGCAAACATAATAAAAGTTGATTATGATAGATTAGGCACTGATTTTGGTGATGCAAATATTACAATCACACTTGAGACTAAAGGCAAAGCTCATCAAGAAGAAGTTGGAAAAATTCTTAAAGAGCAAGGTTTTACATTTAAGGAGATAAAATGAGAAAGTTTTTAATAGAAATAACTACAGAAGAATTACCTGCAATTCCTTTTTTAAAAGAAGAACCAAATATAAAAGATAAATTAGAAGTGGTTTTAAAAGCAAATAATATTGAATTTAGTAATTTAGAGTTTTTATACACTCCTAGAAGATTTGTTTTTACATTTAAAGCAAACGAAAGAGCAAACGATAGCGTTATAGAATTAATCGGAGCTCCTAAAGAAGTAGCCTATAAAGATGGGAAATTAAGTAAAGCTGGTGAGAGTTTTTTAGCAAAAGCAGATATTAGCGAAAACGAACTTAGCTTTAAAGAAATTAAAGGAAAAGTTTGTTTATATGTAGAAAAAATAGAAAAAGGTAAATTATTTAGCGAATTAATAAATGATATTTTAGAAAGCTTTATTACAAGTCTTAATTTTGGTAAAAGTATGCGTTGGGGTGCAAATACTTTTAGTTTTATTCGCCCAATTACTGGACTATGCGTTATGATGGATGATGAATTAATTAATGCAAGTTTGTTTAATATAAACTCAAGTAAAAGTACTTTCGTTCATAGAAATATTAGTATGGATAAAATCTCTTTTAATACCCAAGATGAGTATTTTAAGACTTTAAAAGAAGGCAAAGTTATCTTAAATCCTAAAGATAGATTAGAAATCATTTTAAGTGAGATAAGAAATATTGAAAAATTATGGAATTTAAAAGCTGAAATTGATGAAGAATTATTAGCAGAAGTTGTAGCAATTACTGAATATCCATCAGCGCTTTTAGGTAGTTTTGATAAAGAATTTTTACAGGTTGCACCTGAAGTAATAATTACTTCAATGAAAGAAAATCAACGCTATTTTGCAGTATATAAGGATAATTCTTTAAGCAATAATTTTATAACAATTACAAATTCATTCAATCCTGATTTAGAAACTATAAAAAAAGGTAATGAAAAGGTGTTAAGAGCAAGGCTTAGCGATGCGTTGTTTTTCTGGGAAAATGACTTAAAACTTGGCTTACAACCTGAATTATTAAACAATACAATTTATATGCAAGAATTAGGCACAATAGCACAAAAAGAACAAAGAGAAGAAGAAATTGCCTTAAGATTAGCAAAATTATTTGCTTATGAAAATACAAAAAATATAAAAGATGCAATCACACTTAGCAAGGCTGATTTGAGAACACAAATGGTAGGCGAATTCCCTGAATTACAAGGAATTGTAGGCTCATATTATGCTGCTAATATGGGGTATTCTAGTGAAGTTTGCACTGCTATTAAAGAGCAATACTTATATGATGTTATCCCAAGCACAAAATTAAGTAAAATTGTAATCTTAGCAACTAGACTTGATACTTTAATGGCTTTATTTAGTATAAACAAGCTTCCAAGTGGTAATAAAGACCCTTACGCATTAAGAAGAGCAGCTTTAAGTATTATTAAAATTCTAATTGATTTAGGCGTTAAATTTAATTTATTAGATTTATTAAACGAGTTTAAAGGTCTTTATAAAGATTATGATAAAGTTAAATTGCTTAATTTTATTACAGATAGATTTAATGCTTTATATAGCGTAAATTCATCTTTTATAAAAGCAGTTTTAAATGTGAATAATAATGATTTAGTAGTAATTGATGAGAATATAAAAGCACTTATAAATCTAGCAAAAGATAAAGATTATGAGAGCAAAATCTCAACATTTAAAAGACTTGCAAATATCATAAAAGATAGTAAAGATTTATATTGTGATGAAAGCAAATTAAGTAATGAATATGAGATTAAATTATATAAAGCTTATAAAGATATTAGTTTTAGTGATGATGTGAGCGATAATTTAGGTAAGATTTTTGCACTTAAACCTATCATTGATGAGTTTTTTGATAATGTTATGATAAATGTTGATGATTTAGAGATTAAAAACAATCGCTTAGCATTAGTTTATAGCATTTATAAGCACATTGCTTGTGTGGCTGATTTAAAAGAAGTTAGTTTTGATAGCATTGTTTAAAGAATTTAAAGCTGCTAGTTATAGAGCAAGAACTAGTAGCTTTAAGCCTATTAAAAACCTTGATTTGGTTGATTTTAAAGACCTTTTGTTTTTGGATAAAGAATTTAATATCTTAAAAAATAATATGAATAATTTTTTACAAAACAAAGCCTATCAGCATTGTTTATTAGCCGGTGCAAAAGGTTGTGGCAAATCTAGTTTAATCAAGGCTATTTTTAATGAATTTATTAAAAGTGATTTAAGAATAGTTGAGGTTTTTAAAGAAGATTTATCGCATTTAAGATATATTATTGATGATTTAAGCGAATTAGAATACAAATTCGTAATATTTTTAGATGATATAAGCTTTAGTATAAATGATGATAGTTTTAAGGCATTAAAGCCGATTTTAGATGGTGGATGTGAGAAATTAAGTGATAATATAATGTTTATTTTAAGCTCAAATTATAAAAATCTTTTAAAATCAAGTAATATAAATTATCAAGACGCTGATTTTAAAGATGAAAGCGATGATAGATTTGCTTTAAAAGAAAGATTTGGAATATGGCTTAATTTTTATTCAATGAGCCAAGAGCAGTATTTAAGCATTGTAAAATCATTATTTAAAGATGAATTTAGTGATGAGATAAAGGCTAAGGCTTTAGAATTTGCAAATTTAAAAGGCACAAAAAATGGTCGTATCGCTAAACAATTTTATGAACTAAAAAAGGATTTGAATGATTAATGGAGCTAGTATTTTTAAAGCGTTATTAAAACATAATTTACAAGGTTCTTATGAATGGCAAAATTATGATGATTTTTCAAAATTTTTAGCTCTTTTAATAGGTCAAAATACCAAGTGGCAAAACACTCAAAAAGCATTAAAAAATGTTGAAATTTCTATTTCAAATTCTATAAACAAACTTGCTTTAATTGATGTAAAAGAACTAGCCGAGTTAATAAAAGCAAGTGGATTTTATAATACAAAAGCAAAAAAAATTAGCGATTTAGCAAAGGCAATTGTGAATGATTTTAGCAGTTTTGATGACTTTATTAATAATGCTAGTTTTGATTGGATTATGGATATTAAAGGCATTGGTTTTGATACGGCTTTAATGCTTAGTAATTTTCTTTTAAAAAAGCCTATTTTTGTGGTTAATTCAAATGCTAAAAGATTTTTAGAACTATTAGGCTATGAGTTTAATAATTACGAAGAAGCTATAGATATTATAGCTAGCGGGCTTGATGATGAGTATTTTTATAAAGCATTAAATACTCAAGATTTGTCATATATTTATATGATTTTTGCTGCAAGTATTGATAATCTAATGCAAAATCATTATAAAAATAAACAATTTGATGAAATAGGGCTTAAGGTTTTAAAGGAGCTTGAATGAAAATTGATATAAGTGATTTTAAAATAGTTGAGTTTAAAAAATCAGATTTTATAAAACCTTTAAGAGCTAGTTTTGTTATAAACGAGCATAAGGTAGATTGGGATTTTATAAAGTCTTTTGATTCTGTTAGTATTATGTTATATCACGAGAGCAAGGATAGTTTTATATTTGTAAAACAATTTAGAGCACCTTTATATTATTACGAAAAATGTAAAGATTATGAGAGTGGATTTTCGGTTGAATTATGTAGTGGGATAATTGATAAAAACAAAAGCTTAGAAGAAATCGCCTTAGATGAATGTATAGAAGAATTAGGATTTAAGCCTAAAAAATTAGTTTATATTAATAAATTTTATACAGGATTTGGTAGTGGGGTAAATACTCAACATTTATTTTTTGCTAGGGTTAGTGATGATGATATTGTAGGAGTTGGTGGTGGCGTTGATAATGGAGAATTTATTAAAAGCGTATATGTAAAAATCAATGAATATGATGAGTTTTTTGCAAAAAATAAAAGAAGTGCTTTGATTGATTATGCTAATTTGTGGTTTAGGTATATTTATAAAAAATAAGTAGATTTAAATTCTTTTAATTTTTAATAATTTTGTATTTTATAAATGCAGTAAAACTTATATATGAATTACGAATAAATTCGTAATTCTTTTGATTAATCATTGATATGTGGGCTGCAATATAATTTGCCATACCAAGTAATCGTGCAGTGATTATAAGGTCTTGTTCTTGCATCAGCAATAGATGATAAAGCTAATAATAATAAAATAGCTGATAATAATTTTTTCATAATCTCTCCTTTTTTTAAAAATTTAGTAAATTATTACTAAAAACTCTTAAAGAAAAATAAAATTAACCGATATAAGTTTAGTTAAAGGAGAGTTAAATATGGATTTAAATATTTGTGATATGGGTGGGTTTTTAAATTCTAGCCTACATAAAATAAAAAA